>NZ_SMMD01000681.1 GCF_009711475.1 Fulvivirga aurantia | reverse complement strand
GTCTATCAAGATTCAGGTTTATACCAGCTTGACCCTCCATGTAGAAATTTTCGTCTAGTGCTCCGTTTATAGCTGGGTCTGACAAATCAGGTATTTGATCTAAATCAAGAGAAGTTCTGCCTGAGCCTACAGACAGACCAAAACTCAAATTTTTTTGGAATCCAAAATCAACCGTGTAAGCAGTTGATAGCAAGGCGGTTGTGGAGTTAAATAGTCCTTCTTCGAGATTTGAAAAATTTAAACCCAATGCTATATTTTCTGATAATGGAGTTTGAAGACCAGCGTGAATAAATTCTGGTGCATCGTCTAATCCAACCCATTGTTGGCGATAAATTAAGTTAACAGTTGTATATTCTTTATTGGCAATTGCGGCCGGATTGTACAGGTATGAATAAGTGAAATAATGATTATAGAGAGGTAGTTCCTGTGAGGAAGCAACTCTAGGTAGTATAACTACAAAAATGATTGCAATAAGCTGTTTCATTTTACTTAATTAGGGTTATACTTCCTGTTTTTCCACTACCGCTTTCGCATCGTAAGATATAATAATATACACCTTCTGGCAACTCTTGACCATTAGATGTGCCATTCCAATCATTACTGTAAGACCTGGTGTTAAAAACCTCAATTCCTCGCTTATCAAAAATCTTTATCTCACACTCGCGTATTGTTTCAGGGTCTGGGTCGTAAATCCAGAAGTCAGAAATATTATCACCATTTGGTGAGAATATTTTCTGAGGATAAATATTGTTAGGTGTGGTTCCTTCAGGAACTACCGAAATCGACATTCGATCAGATCCGCTCAATCCATTTAAGTCAAGTGCCACGAACTCAAACTCATAATTTCCTTCACTAAGCCCAGTTATGTTTAGCGTATCCTTGTCGGCACCAGTGAGCGCTACTGTAGAACCTGACAATTGAGACCATTTATATGACTCGATGAAGATTCCTCTAACTATACTACCGATCAATGTCACCTCATTGTTAGGTAATGTAATAACTAAGTCTTCACCAGCGTTAACTATTGGACTTTGATCTTCTAAGGTTTCTTCTTCTTCAACATAAATTATTAGGTCATCTACCGCACTCAGACCATCATTGTCCTCTACTTTTAGTTCGAGAGAGTATTCACCTAATATAAGATCACTAATAGATAAAGTGGAAGTAAGCTGACCATTTAAAACAGGAGTATTTGGCCCTGTCAAAACGGACCATTCATAACTTGCAATTGAGCCGTCCACATCATTGGCAATGCCTTCAATAGTTGTACTCGACTCTGGTAAGTTTAATATGATATCGTCACCTGCGGAAACCGTAGGATTTCGATTAGTTCCTGCAGCAAATACCTTAACAGAAGTTTCATCAGCATGTGAAGCGCCTTCATTGTCAGTTACAGTCAATCTTAAAGTATAATCGCCTTCTACTAAATTTGATAATGTAGTTTCTGCGGTATTGTTTGTTCCAATTGTTAAGGATGGGCCTGATACTTTTTCCCAGAGATATGAGGCGATGCTTCCATTTTCATCTGAACCAAACCCTGTTAGAGTTACACTGTTTTCAGGAAGGTAGACTTCTTTATTGGGGCCTGCATTTGCAATGGGGGGTGTATTACTTCCCACTGGCAAGACATTTACAAGTACATCATCTGCACCAGATGCACCTTCATCATCTGTGGCTACTAACCTAAAACGATAAGTTCCTTCAGATAGGTCGGCAATGCTAACTTCTAACTGGTCAGTGTCAGTAAGGGTAGCAGTAGAAGGGCCGGATACCTGTGACCAATCAATGCTTGAAATGCTTCCGTCTGAATCACTCACTGTCGCAGTAACTGTTGTACCGTTTTCAGGTAAAATTATATTTACATCAGGACCAACATCAACAACAGGAGCTTGATTGACTGATTCAGGAAAGACCTGGACAATAACATCATCACTACCTTCTTCTCCTTCATCATCAGTTACTGTTAATGTCAAGCGGTAAGTGCCCTCTATTAAATCACCAAGGCTCACTGTTGGCTGATCATTGTTAGTTAGGGTTAGTGTAGGGCCGCTTTTCTTTACCCATAAGTAAGAAACTACTGTTCCATCAGGATCACTACCTGAACCATTAAGGTTTATGCTATTGGTTGGAAGGTTTAAAATTTGATCGGCTCCTGCATTAGCTATTGGTTTCTGATTAGCTGAAGCTGGCTGCACCGTTACCAGAACCTCATCATCATCCTGAGAGCCCATATCATCTTCTACTGTTAGGGTAAAGGTATAGATACCCTCTACCAAACTACTAATGCTCGTGGTGGCTAAATTAGGGTTTGATATTGTTGCCAGATTAGGTCCACTTGATTGTTGCCAGAGGTACGAAGTTATGCTTCCGTCAGGATCATTACCAGTTCCGTTTAAATTAGTACTGTTTGTAGGTAAAGTAAGTACGATATCTGCTCCTGCATTTGCTGTTGGTGTTTGATTGATAGCTGCCGGGCTCACGGTCACTTTCATGTCATCTGTACCAATGGCTCCTTCATTATCTGTTACCGTCAACCTAAAGACATAAGAGCCTTCTAACAAATTGGATAATGTAGCTGTAGGATTATTTTGATTTGTGATAGTTGCAGCTGGTCCACTAAGTTTTTGCCATAAATAACTCACAATACTACCGTCACTATCGGCCCCAGTTCCTTCTACATTTGTTGTGTTAGTAGGCAGCACTAAATTTATATTAGGACCGGCATTTGCTGTGGGTGAAACATTAACACTTTCAGGTAAAACATTTACTTGTGTGTTGTCAGAAGCGCTACCTCCATCGTTATCTGTGGCGGTAAGCCTAAAAACATACGTACCTTCCACCAAGCCACTTACAGATAGAGTAGGGGTGTTTTGATTGCTTAGTGTGGCTGCGGCAGGGCCACTTTGCTGTGACCAGGCAAAACTGCTAACTGTACCATCGGGATCAGTAGCCGACCCGTTTAAGTTGGTGCTATTCGTAGGAAGTGTGATCGATATATTTGGACCGGCATTGACAGTGGGTAAGACATTTGATGCTGTAACTACTACATCTACATCATCAGAACTTACAGCACTTGCATCATCTGTTGCACTAAACTGGAAAGTGTAGGAGCCCTCTGACAGTCCGCTAATAGAAATCGTGTTACCCGTTTGAGAAAAGGTGGCCGCTGCACCACCAGTTTGACTCCATGTTGTACTCACGATTGTTCCATCAGCGTCATTGGCTGTTCCTGTAATATCTACTGAGTTTGTTGGCAGTACTAAGTTTACATCATTACCAGCAAATACATCAGGAGGAATGTTTGCTGAACTTACAATTACTTTCGCTTCATCTGTAGCTGTGGCACCTTCATTATCAGTTACTTCTAGCTGAAAATTGTAAGTTCCTTCAATCAAATCTGCAACATTAAGATCTTCAGTATTAGCGTTGGTAAGTGTTGCAGAGGAAGGGCCTGATAATTGCATCCATTGATAGTTAGATACGCTTCCATCGGGGTCTGTTCCCGAACCAACTAAGAGAGTTGAATTAGTTGGCAGGGTCAGTGCTTTGTCAGGTCCTGCATTTGCCGTTGGAGATTCATTTACTGATTCTGGCGCTACATTTATGAGTACTTCATCTGTTCCAGTAGCACCGTCATTATCAGTAACTCTCAACCTAAATCCATAGGTGCCGGCAATTAAACCACTTACAGTAGCGGTACTCGTATTTTGACCAGATAAGGTAAAAGTAGTAGGCCCACTCACTTTTGTCCAAAGGTAGGCGCTAATAGAGCCATCACTATCGGAACCAGAGCCAACTATGGTAGTGGAATTTGTGGGTAAGGTAATATTAATATCATCACCAGCATCTGCGGTCGGTGCAGAATTTACCGGTGCAGAATTTACAGTGACTTTTACATTATCAGAGCTGGTGGCCCCTTGGTTATCCTCTACTTCTAAGTTAAAAGTATATACCCCCTCAACTAAACCTGAAACGGAAACTAATGGATTATTACTATTTGTAAGTGTGGCCGAATTAGGTCCAGATAGCTGGGACCAAAGGTAGCTTTGTATACTACCATCATTATCAGAACTGCTACCGCTGATGTTGGTAGAGTTTGTGGGTAATGTCAAGGTAATATCAGGTCCTGCATTTGCAATAGGGTTTTGGTTAGCTGCAATTACATTGATTAAAACATCGTCAATACCAACTGCTCCATCATTATCAGTCACAGTGAGTTGCATTTTATAAACTCCTTGTACTAAGTCAGAAAGAGTAACGGATGGGTTGTTTGCATTGGTGATGGTTATACTGCCTGGACCGCTTACTTTTACCCACTCGTAAGTAGATATTGATCCATCTGTGTCACTGCCAGATCCATTTAAGACAATAGTGTTTGTTGGCAATTGTAAAGATTTATCTGATCCAGCGTTAGCTGTTGGGGGAACATTGGCTGCAGCAGCTACAACTTCGACATTAACTTCATCAAAATCTGTGGCACCCGCGTCATCTTCAATACTAAAACGGAAGGTGTAAACACCTTCTATCAGGTCAGAAACAGAAATTGTATTAGTGCTTTGGCCACTAATTGTAGCAGTGGAAGGACCGCTTTGCTGTGTCCACAAAACGCTAACTATCGTCCCATCGTTGTCTGTAGCAGTTCCCGTAATGTTGGTGCTATTAATTGGTAACTCAAGAAGTATGTCACTTCCAGCATTTGCTACAGGTTCTATGTTACTTACCTCAGGATTAACAATCAATGACATTTGATCAGAGGCGGTGTTTCCATCATTATCAGTAACTGTGAGCTCAAATACGTATGTTCCCGCAACCAAATTACTTGCGGTGATATTTGGAGTTGAGGCGTTAGTCAAAGTCGCTGTTGGTCCACTGATTTTTATCCAGCTGTAGGAGGTAATGCTTCCACCGAGATCTGATCCGGATCCATTTATGGTAATAGAATTAGTAGGTAAAGTTATTTGTTGATCAGCACCTGCATTTGCCGTGGGTTTGCCCGGTAATGATTTTGAAAGCATCCATTCATACAAATTAGGTGTGTGAAGTGAATTGTCTGTGCGGTAGGCCCTGGACCATGAATTATGGCCAACATTTTCATAAGTAGTAAATATTAATTCGGCTGTTGGAACTGGTGAGGTGCAGTTTACTACAGAATTAAACATTGCCAGACCACCATTATAGCCAACTGTGTTATCCTTATCCCCATGAAATGCCCACAAAGGTATTTCTCTTTCTGAAAGGATACAACCTTTATTCGTATCACCCCAAGCGGCTATAGGTGAGATAGCTGCAAGCTTATTAGGGTCGTTAGTTGACATGTAAGCGTATTTGTAAACTCCGTTGCTACCGAGACTCAAACCTGTTAAATAGACTCTACTTAAATCTATCCGATAGTTATATGGCCCATTAAAAACATAATCAAATACACCGTCTATTAATGATACTCCCCAAGAGGGCTTACCGCCTGTAAGCTGGGGTGATATTACAATAAAGCACTCTGTGTTTCCACCTACTTCAAAACACATATCATGACCATTTTTGATTTCTTTAGGCGGGCCATGCCTTTTTACTCTCTCTAAATCAGCAGGAGAACCACTGCCTTTTTCT
>NZ_SMMD01000746.1 GCF_009711475.1 Fulvivirga aurantia | reverse complement strand
AAAAGGTCCCTCCACAAGGTCGGGATGACTAAAATGGCAAATTGGACTTTAAAAGCTCTTTCACTCGTGATTTGAGAATCTTATGTTTATTTTCAAGAGATTCCTGATCTCCGCTACGCTCGTCAGGAATGACGCTCGTTTGTGATTGGTCGTGCTTAGAGAAGAGAAACAACTTCAATGTGATCAATCTCACTCACAGCTCAAAGCTCGAAACTCACAGCTAAAACCTCACAGCTTTTAAATGACTCTTCGGACTGCTAAGATCGTCTTATGAGTGACATTCTAAATCTTGACACTTACTCATTGATAATTGCTAATTGTTCATTGTTCATTGCCAATTGCTAATTGCCAATTGCTAATTTCCTACGCATCTCTCCAGCCATAAGGGTTGATGTCTGCACTAGATATTTCTGCATCAATTTTTTCGGAAGCTATATCTTCTACATAGCGCATTGTCAAGGTGTTCCACATCAAGCGACTTACTTCGTTTTTGAATTTTGTCTTGTCATTGGCAAAATGATACTTGATTAATTCGGCCTTATCAGCACACTCTATCATTTCTGATTTTCCTGATTTATAGACTATTGTATACTCTCTCATCGGTCTGTTAATTATTGTTACTATTTATAAAACCGATAAACTTTCAATATGTTCTGAAACTTTTAAATAAGTATATAATTTTATCGGCTTACTCTTACCGCGGAGTTGTTTATCACTCACATAATCGAAAGCGTAACTATCGCCCAGCTTTTGATATAAATCTTCGCTTATCAGCACTTCAGTGCCAAACTCTTTGCAGGCCTCCATGAGTCTTGCCGCTGTATTTAGTACATCTCCAGAGTAAACAATTTCTTTCTTTATTATTCCAATTTCGCCTACCGTTACCGTTCCGCAATGTATACCGACTTTAAATTTGGGATAATCACCAAACTGATTGATATACACGTCTTTTTTATTGTCGATTAAGGTCTTAATCGCCAAATAACAATCGATACATGCCGGTCTGTTTTTGATTATCGTTTGTTGCCATGAGACGGTGATCTCGTCACCCACATATTGGTAAATCTCACCTCTCGAATTTAAAATTGGCTCTGTAATGTCTTTAAAAAATTGCTGCAAAAGCAGAAAATACTGCTTACTCCCGATCTTTTCAGCAAGAGCTGTCGACTCGCGTAAGTCCAAAAACATAAATACTCTAAACTCCTGCTGCGGATGATAGTAGCTGCCCAAAATAAGTTTTTTGAGTACACCAGGCCCGTATTTGTCGTTTACCTCTAGTAGAAATACTGTAAGAATTACGATCACAAACCAAAAAGCAACTACCTTCCAAATGCCATAATCCGTCATGAGTCCCATTCCTCGCAAAATAACCTCGTCAGACCAGGGTGTATTTTTAAGTAAAATGCTGCTATTTATGAAAATAACCAGAAATGCCACTAATAATATAAGTGCCATGTACGTGGCACCGTGAAGGAGTAAAAGTTTTCCGTAGCTAAATTTTTTGAACTTATCACGCAGATAAAATACGATAAAACTGGCACCGAATAGACCTCCCAGAAAGGGTGCTACCAGACTCAGCATAATGTGGTTGTAAACTGTAGTACTGTCTGGTAAAAACACAACGTATTGAGAGGCACTGTAATCGAAAACTATGAGGTCATAAATCGAAAAAAAGAGACCAATGAGTAACCAAAAAGTAACAATTACCAGCCATTGCTTTATTTTATATCTCAATTTTGGCTTCACAATACCTACAATTAAAATGTTTAATAAGTTAGTATTTAAAGCTTTAACATACCAGCAACTGCTAAATATTGAATTTTGCGATTAAGTATTTACCCCCTCCCGATTTATCCATTATCTTGTTAATCGATACAACCATTAAACTATGCCTGGAACAGCCGATATTTTTAAAATTGTAAATGCAGCTGTATTACCATTTTGGATACTCCTCATCTTTTTCCCAAAAAAGACATGGCGCAACCCGGCAGTCTATATTTTCTGCGTGGTTATGTCAATTTTATATGTGGTTTATGTGGTGACGGGTTTAGGTGATTTCAACCCTGAAGCATTTAACTCTTTGGCAGGAGTAAAAGCGCTATTTACACAAGATGAGGCCGTACTAGGCGGGTGGATTCATTATCTCACGTTTGACCTTCTGATGGGCAACTGGATTGTAAATCAAGGTATCAAATACAAAATCAATCACCTACTCATTGTCCCATGCCTGTTCTTTTGTTTTATGTTCGGTCCATTTGGTTATCTACTCTTCTCACTGCTTAAACTTTACCAAGTAAAAAATCTGACCTAAACTGTCTCAGGAGGCTTATTTTATCTATCAATTAATCATTTTTGCAACGCAGTTGTTATTAATTGTGCACATAAAATACTTATGCTTAAGATAGCCTGGTCAGAAATTTACAATCATCCTCTCCAGAAAAACATCGTTTTCCTATGGAAAAGTATGACCTGCTACCTGAACAATTGCTTCACGAAGGCACAGCAGAATCAGATAATTTTTTCAAGCCCAGGAAGCTCACTGAGGAAGAAATACTTTCCACTCACAAAGCAGAATATTGGGAAAAGCTTAAGCAGCTGAGTTTATCTAAATCTGAAGAGCGCAGAAGTGGGTTCCCATTATCTGATCTCATAGTAGAAAGAGAAATCACTATCAATGCAGGTACGATTCAGGCCGCTGAGTTTGCGCTTACATACGGTATTGCTATGAATATTGCTGGTGGCACACATCATGCCTTTACTGATCGTGCCGAAGGATTTTGTTTTCTAAATGACATTGCGATAGCTGCAAATCATTTGTTAAATAAGAATCTGTCTGAGCAAATTCTGGTTATAGATCTGGATGTACATCAGGGAAATGGCACTGCAGAGATTTTCCGGCCTCAACCCAGGGTATTTACATTTAGTATGCATGGTGAGAAGAATTATCCCATGCACAAAGAGCAGTCAGATCTTGATGTGGCTTTACCCGATGGTACCGATGATAAAACATACCTCAAGCTTCTTGACAAACACCTCAAACAGCTCATAGACCAGGTACAGCCAGATTTCCTCTTCTTTCAATCAGGTGTAGACGTGTTAGCGACTGATAAACTTGGCAGGTTAGGAATGACTATCGAGGGTTGTAAGCAAAGAGATAGAATGGTTTTACAAACTGCTAAAGACAATAACTTACCGATTGTGGCTAGTATGGGCGGTGGTTATTCTGAGAAAATCAAAGACATAATCGAGGCCCACGCCAACACCTATCGTCTGGCACAAGAGATTTATTTTTGAGATAAGCTACAAAAAAAAGCCCTGCTCAACTTGAACAGGACTTTGTATTTATTCAATAATAAAACGCTTATGGTGCGTTGCTTCCTATATCTCCTTGTGCCACTACAGTCAAATCTCCATCACTAAGGTGTATATTGATATAACCATCGTAATCTAGTACATCAGAATAACCGAATGAAGTCTCATCATCTAAGGCAGCCAGGTTTGTAAAGCTTTTACCTGTTTCTCCATCTACATTGTTAAATGTAAATACTATTGGGCCAGTCTCAGCTGCTGAGTTTGCATGAATGTGAGCAGGGTGGCTTCCATCAATCGGTGTACCAGTAAGTGATAGAGTAGCTAGCGCCTCTCCATTCACTCGCTCTTCAAAAATAGCAACTCCACTAACTCCGCTGCCTCCGAATTCCGCTAAAGCATATTCTACTGCTGTACCAGTAAGTTCGTTTTCTCCTATATCACCTTGAGCAACTATAGTTCCTAGCATGTCAGAGCTTAGGTGTACATTGATATAGCCGTCATATGCTAACACATCATCGTAACCAAAAGCACTATCGTCATCAAGCTTAGCAACGTTAGTTACACTCATACCTGTAGTACCATCAACTGAAGTGAAAGTAAAAGCAATGTCTCCGCCCTCAGCTGCAGTATTCATATGAATATGAGCTGGGTGTTCACCACCATCAGGAGTTCCTTCCAGGGATAATGTCGCTAGAGCTTCTCCATTTACTCTTTCTTCAAACTTCGCTGTACCACTAATGCCTGGTGCGTCTTTCTCAAACAATGTGTATGTTTTAGACTCTCCAGTTAATTCATTGACACCAATATCTCCCTGAGCCACTATCACTCCTAATTCTGAAGCACTTAAGTGTACGTTGATGTAACCATCGTAAGCCAGTACATCATCATATCCAAATGCACCACCACCATCAAGTTCTGCAACGTTAGACATGCTCATACCAGTAGTACCATCAACAGCGTTGAATGTAAATGCAATATCACCACCTTCAGCCGCAGTATTCATGTGAATATGGGCAGGATGCTCTCCTCCATCAGGTGTCCCTTCAAGAGATAATGTTGCTAAAGCTTCTCCGTTTACTCTTTCTTCAAACTTAGCTGTACCGCTAATGCCCGGAGAATCTTTCTCAAACAATGTATATGTTTTAGACTCACCAGTTAGTTCGTTTACACCGATATCTCCTTGTGCCACTATGGTTCCTAACTCACTTGCACTCAAGTGTACATTTACATAACCATCGTAGGCCAATACATCATCATAACCAAACGAACCTCCACCATCAAGTGCAGCTACATTTGTCATACTCATTCCTGTCGTGCCATCAACAGCATTAAATGAAAACGCTATGTCACCACCTTCGGCTGCAGTATTCATGTGAATGTGTGCCGGGTGTTCACCTCCATCTGGTGTATTGTCTAAAGAAATGGTAGCCAATGCTTCACCACTTACTCTCTCTTCAAAAGTAACTGTACCACTTATACCTGCCACAGCTCTTTCGCCAAGGTCGTATGCTTTACTGGTACCTGTAAGTTCGTTTACTCCAATATCGCCCTGAGCAACAACCGAAAGATCATTTTCACTCAAGTGCACATTGATATATCCATCAAAATTTAAAAGTTCGTTATACGAAATATCAGCTCCCGCATCGGTGCTACTCACGATCGTAGTACTAATACCTGTTGATCCATCTACTGGCTCGAGAGATATTGCAATGTCTCCCGTTTCTACAGCAGAATTTACATGAATATGTGCCGGATGAGAACCTCCATCTGGCGTGCCGTTTAATTCTATCACAATAGAAGTGGTGTTGTCATCAAGCTCAGTAAATGTAGCTGTACCACTGATGTCTGAATCATTGACTTCAGCCAGATTGTAAGATTTCTCATTACCTGTTGGTGAAGTAGGCGCTACGCCATCGTCATCGTCTCCACAGCTTACAAAAGCTGCTCCGAATAAGAGCACCATCAATAATGGTGCATTAAAGATTTGTTTTAATTTTTCCATCGTTTTTTTGTTTAGTTGTATTCTGGTTTCAACTAGAACCTATGAAACCGATGGTTGTTCATTATTTTTCAGATTATTCTGAAAGCTCAAAAAGCTGAGCCGGCTTATGGCTTACACCTTTCTGCCATTCGTCAAGAGGTTTGAGAATATCTTTGGCTAAAATCTTCTTTCTAAAGTTCCGTTTATCATAGTTTTCGCCAGATATAACCTCATATAATTCCTGCACCTGTGAGAGTGTAAATTTAGGAGGCAATAGATTATAAACGATTGGACTCACATCTATCTCTCTTCTCAGCGCTTCAATGCCTTTTTGAATAATTTCCTCATGATCAAAAGCCAGGTCATGTGATAAATCCTTAAAAGACAACCATTGCACATCTACTGCAAAGTTTGAAGGGTGAGGTTCAAATTGCATTATATTGACTAAAGCAAAATATGCCACGGTGATAACCCTTGCCTCAGGATAGTCACGTGTTTTTTGTAACCAGATTTTATCAGAAGGCTTCTTTACCCTGGCGGGATCCCCAAAAGCACCAAACTGTTTTAAATATACATTGTCTAAAGTAGTGAGTTCCTGCAACACCCGGTGTGCTGCATCATCCAACCCTTCATCGTCTTGGATTAAATCTCCCGGAAGGCTCCATGAGAGCAAACTTCGATCATTGGCTATCGATGCATCTCTTTGAATAAGAAGCACTTTTAGCTCACTTTCTGCATATCCAAAAACCACACAGTCAACCGAAATATTGGGATTGAGAACTCTCATAGTCTAAATATAGATTAATTTCTGCACTTAGTGTACTTATTACACTAAGTTTGTGTAATTTTAAGTTTTAAGAAAGAGAAAAGCATGAAAAGAATAGCTGTACTTACCTCCGGGGGCGATGCTCCGGGCATGAACGCTGCGATAAGAGCAGTAGTAAGGGCGGGTGTATATTACGAAAAGGAAGTCTTTGGTGTATATGAAGGATATGAAGGGCTGATTGCTGGTAATTTTGTGAAATTGAAAGTGCGCTCAGTGAATAATATTTTGCACAGAGGGGGTACTTTTCTAAAATCAGCCAGAAGTGAAGAGTTTAGAACACCAGAAGGCAGAAAAAAGGCAATAAAGCAGCTAAAGAAAAAAGAAATTGACGGTCTCGTAGTGGTTGGTGGTGATGGTACATTTACCGGAGCCATGAAACTCTCTGAAGAAAGCGGCATACCCATTATTGGCATACCGGGCACTATCGACAACGATTTAGCCGGTACTGACTACACACTTGGTTTTGATACAGCTACTAACACGGTAGCACATGCTATAGACCAAATAAGAGACACCGCACTTTCTCATAACCGACTATTTTTTATCGAAGTTATGGGGCGTAACTCCGGAGCTATTGCTGTAAGATCAGGAATTGCCGGAGGTGCTGTAGCCACACTTATTCCTGAAAAGGACATGTCTACGGAAGCGCTTATCAAAAAGCTCGACAAAGGTGGGAAGCGCGGTAAGACATCGAGTTTGGTAGTAGTAGCTGAAGCCGGCTCACCAGGTAGAACTTACACTCTGGCAGATGATGTGAAAAAATCGAGACCGGAGTTTGATGTAAAAGTTACTGTTCTTGGGCATTTACAGCGTGGTGGTTCACCAAGCTGCTTCGATCGTGTATTGGCAAGCAGACTGGGTGTAGCGGCTATTGAAGGACTTATTGATGGCAAAAAAGATGTGATGGCAGGCATTGAAAATGATGCTGTAACTTATACCACTTTTAAGCATGCCATAGAAACTCCAAAGCCGGTTGAAGAAGAGGCATTCAGGGTTT
>NZ_SMMD01000771.1 GCF_009711475.1 Fulvivirga aurantia | reverse complement strand
TTTTGTCTTTCAGCTTCGCATCAATTATAGCCAAATGGCTCGTGTCATTCTCATTAAAGTAAAGTAGAGTGGCTGCTGCAGTTACAATTAAAGCCGTGATCACTAATAGTGATTTGTGAAGATTTTTCATTAAAACTTGATGTTTGATTAATTGAAAAAGGGTATTAAACTATAGACACTTTTATTGCCAAATAACCGTGTAGAGTATTCAGTAAATAGAGGTGTTGATTAAAAGTTTGAGCTGACTAATAATATAAAATTCAGCTTGCAATTTAACCGATTATTATATTATTTCTTAGTTAAAGACGATTTTTTATTAGAATCGAAAGCCTAATTATGGATGGTGGCTATAAAATGAATTCAACAGTAGATAAAGTTGGGGTTACTGATGAGAGGAACTACTCAACCACAAATTGAATAGTTGTGTTTGTAGTTAATGCTTCATTATTATTTTCCTGATCAAAAACTACTTGAAGTCTTTTTATTTGATTGCAAACGACAGTGTTGTGGTATGGTAATATGACTCTGTCTGTAGTTTAGAACCATTATTAAGGAGAAATGCTATGCTCACTCTCAATTCTTATGTTAGAGGCTGTCAATGTAAGGAGTCGTCTCATTACAATTTGAGTCGTCTCCTTTTTAAGCTGGTTAATACTTTATTGTATTACTTTCCATAGTCTGCTGCACTCGCACGGCTATCACCATTAATCGTCCAGCCTTTATTATTGATCAGTGTATTTATTGCAACTTCGCCAACTGAACAATACTCTAACCCATTTGCTCCTAAGCTTATATTTGATGGTATTGAAGTTAAAATTGATCTCAGATCATACCTGGCACATTGAGGAGAGTAATTTAGAAACTACCTAACAATAAACTCAATCTTGGTTTTAACTGGTGCAGTTGGTGTGGTTTGTTCTTTGTCGACATCAAACACTTTGAGCAGTGAGTTACCGGCTATATCTTCCACGTTTTCGTTGATTTGGATCGTGTAAGTTCCCTTCGACCAGGGTAGTTTTGGTATGAAACTCAATATTTTCTTGTGTATCGTCCAGTCACCTGAGACCTGTTCACCATTTTTATACATGTCAATCATTCGCCTAACCAGTGCCTCATCAAGCAGTCGGTCTGTTTTTATCTGTACAGGATCAGTCGATAAATCGGTAGGAGGGTCAATCACCCAATTGCTGATGTCAATGCTAGTTCTTAATGGCTGGGTGGCGAAGAATGTCTTTTTAAAAGGCTGTATGGTTTGGCCATTAGCATCTTGCCAATTTCCAATGATTGACAGTTTATAGTGTTCACCTTCTTTGAAGATAGCTCCCTGACTCATGTTAGGACCAACACCCCTTTTTATCCTTCCAGGGTGGAAAAATAAGGTAAGTCTCGTCATAGTATCGTTCCAAAATCCTTCCTTTAATTCCACAAAGGGCTTATTAAGCTCCTGTTCGCTTTGATCTATTATCTTAATATAATCGTATGGGTTTTGTAAACCCATAGGTGAGCTGAAGTAGACGTATAAACGCAATGTATTAGCCGGTATGGTGTCAGCCGCTGGTGAAATTCGACTGACAAAAGCAGCTTCTACCTCACTGTTTTTGAAGGTAACAGAAACTGCAAGTGGTGTCAGATCATGATTTGTATTTAAAATGCGATTGAAAGTGTCTGGGCTAAAATAGGAGGTGTGTATAAGCCTTGCGTCTGGTTGAAAAAGAGGTTTGAATATGACACTGGAATCCGATACCGAGTACGTGCCGGCCATAGCATATTCTGACTGGTCGACTTTCACAAAAAAGAAATCTGCATATTGTATCTCAGAAGATTCTGAAAGCTTTTTGAGTGCATCTTCTGGCAGGTCAAACAAGATAAAATGACCATAAAAAGGAGATTGCCGATTGTCATCCACTACAATTTGTTGACCAGGTAAATTGAGCGCATAACAAACGGCAACTACTCCCAAAAAATACTTTTTAAGCCTGCTTATGGTCTTAGCCATTCTTTTGAAAGTGACACCAAAGCAAGTTTACCACTAGGCATTCGCTGTGTGGCAGCGATAAATTTTTCATTTAGGTCGTCAAGCTGCTGCACGCCAGAGCCGGATCTCGGTGTATATTTTACGCCACCTAAATAGCCTTCTACTTCTTCTGTGATTGATCCCTCATAGTTGTTTACATCCTGTGGGTCAAAGATGAGTAACGGTAGCTGACTGTTAGACATTAATATGTATTCCTTATTATTATTTGTATAGGCAACCATATCAAGCGGATAATTTCCTGATCCAAATTCGGCAACGGTTCGGCCTTTTACATGAGTGCCATTTTTAAGCTCTTTGGTTTCAAAAGTCACTAAAGGTGTGCACAAATATGCAGCGATGATGTGTTCATTACTGTCAAAATTATAAGGGAGAAAAGTCCTTATAGGCGAGTCTGTTTCATATTTGCCATGAGCACCGTGAAATATCTCCAGTGTAGACACTTCAATGTCACTTTTAAAAGGGTAGGGTGCTATCCACATGGAGGCAGCAAACTCCTCATTACTCAGTCCGGATATATATACCTTATTATCATTAAATCTTATGCTGGTAATAGCATCAACTCTGTTGGAAACACCTTTTTTCCATCGGTGCTCTTTTTCTTCTGCAATAGGGTTGGGCAGTTTAATGTGGCTGTGATAGATGTCTTCCAGTGTAATTACACTGATGTTACTTTCATTATCTATTTTGAGTAGCACATTGGCATTGGCGAGGTCGTTGGGCAAGTGCCATTTAGAGGTCCAGCCGGCTCTACCACGTGAGGCACTTAGGTATATATTTTGAGAAATCGGGTTGACTGCCATATCATGAATCAACACATTGTCGGCTGTTGTGCCCAAAAGGCCTGCAATTTGCCCTTCAAGATCATCAATGGTCACGGCTTCCTGATTGTTACTTTTTTGGTTGTCTTCGAGATCGATAGCATAAATAGCTCCTGCACGCGAATCACCGATAAACAGAATGCCGTTGTCGTTTATTTCAAGGGTGCCCATAGATTGAATTTCGGGTGTACCCTTTTTCATAAATGGCTCTGTCGCAGTACTTACTGTATAACAAAATACAGCAATAATTAAGAGTGTGGTTTTCATAGTTTAGGTTTGGTTGGTCTTCAAATAGTCAAACGGAGCAATAAAGATTTGGGTTAGTTTTCAGCCTAAACTCGTCCTGTAATTAGATAAACAACCGTTATTTCAGGTTATAATTTGCTGTCAGCCATTTTTAAACATGAAAGCCTGCTTGACACTGGAAAATTATGGATATTCGTAGGGCGAAGAAATCACCGATGCGACTATACTTATTACTTCTACTTACTGGCTTTTTGTCTTCCTGTGTTTTTGGTCCTGTTGGCACCTCAAAAAGGGCTTTGAACCAGCTTGAAAAAGGGAATTTTGATAAGGCAAGAACCTTAACGGCCAAAAGCCTTGAAAAAGACAGCCTGGTACCTGCGCTACTCTTTACAAAGTCGAAGCTTTTGATTGCAAAAAATGACCCCGGCCTGTATGATTCTGGCTATTATTTTATCCTAAGAGGTATATCGGTATTAGATACGCTGAATCTGAAAGATCAGGAAAAGCACTTTAAGCATGGCTTTGATAGCACAACCTTGCAATCACACAAAGAAAAGATTGATAGCCTCGCATTTGCCTATTATGAGCATGAGATAAATACTGAAGACGGATATAATCGCTTTTTGAGAAATTATCCAACCGCCAGTCAGGTGCCAGATGCCATTGCGAAGAGGGATGTGCTGGCTTTTGCTACAGCTATGTCTCAAAATACCTACGAGAGCTACAAGGCGTTTATGGAAAAATACCCTCGTGCTGTACAGATTCCGGAGGCAAAGCGCAGGTATGAGAAACTGTATTTTGATAAAAGCACAGCAGATGGCCGGGTGGCTAGTTATATCAGATTCCTCGACAAACACCCACAAACGCCTTATAGAAAGGAAGCCGAACAAAAAATATTTGAAGTGATCACCGCTGAGCATTCAGTGGGAGGTTATAGGTTATTTCTCAGAAATTACCCTAAAAGCCATTTGAGAAATAAAACCATAGATCTACTTTATCATGTGGCTAAAACGCGGGGAGAAAGTGTAAACATGCCCCTTGGCGATTCTCTACAGCGAGTACAAGCGCTGGAACCTCATACGCTTTTCACATTTTTAGAAGAAGGTCGCTTTGGATTTATGGATGCAAAGGGTGAGGTGGTCATCAACCCAATTTACCAGACTGTAAACCCAATTTACAAATGCAGTGGTATTACTCATGATTACTTGCAGGTAGATAATAAGGTCGTAGGAAGAAATGGTGGCATAATTTCACATCAAAATTTTACCGAAATTGAAGATTTGGGATATGGACTACTTAAAGGACAGCAGGTTGGCGGTTGGTCTCTGTTTCACAAGTCAGGCCGAAAGCTTAGAAATACAACTTATGATGAAATAAGGCTCATCAATGGTAATATACTCGCGCTTAAACGAGGGCAAAACTGGCGTTTAGAAACCATTAGTGGTCGTTTACTGGTACAAGATAATTTTGATGATATTTATCTCACAGAGGGTTACATTATTTTTGAGAAAGGAGACCTCATCGAGGTTAAGAATGTAAAGCAGCTGATGAGTGCGGTTGATAGCCAACCCATAAGTTTTGATTATTTCTACAGCGACTATGAAATTCTTCCTAATGGCAACCTTTGGCTGGAATCAAACTATGGAGAGGCAGTTGTAGATAAAAACCTTGAGGAAGTAGTGTCTTATGGTTCTCAAGAGATTGAATTTATATCCGGAGGTTACCTGGTAAACAAATCAGGGCAGTACACTTTTAGAAACGGAAGCCTTGAGGTGCTGGCCTCTCATATGAAACGAGTGGCATACAATCAGGCTTGGCTTGCTGGAAGGGTAGATAGCTCTACAGCGATAATCAGGTTAGCTGATTTTGCCATAAAGAATTACGAGATAGATTCTGTAAAGCTTATTGGGGCCCATTTTCTCACAGCGTATAAAAACGATTCTGTAAAGCTATTTTTTCCTAATGGAGTTGAGCGCGGTTTTAAAAAGTCAGTCAGCTTTGATTTGCTCAATGGTGGTGAACAAGAATATATTTTTGTGATTGACGATAAGCGTCTATTGTACAACACCAAGGCGCAATACATACTTGAAGTTGAGAGAAAAGAATTTTCTCCATTGGGTAAAGAATACCTGGTTTTTACTGTACGTGGAAAAAAGGGATTGATAGATGCAAAAACGGGAAAAGTTCTGTTGAAAGCAGAATTTGATGCCATTGGGAATTATGATAATGGTCGTGTTTCTTTATTAAAGAAGCGAAAGTTTGGCATGTTTGATATCACCAGCGAAGGCTATGTAAAGCCCGAATATGATAAGAATATAAGCCAATACAGCGATAGTGTTTATGTAGGTGAAAAAGGCGATAAGGCATTTATACTAGATAAACAGGGTGACTTACTTATAGATGAAGGCTTCGAAATGGTTGAACATTGGAGTGATACCGTTGCCTTGGTAAAGAAAGAAGGTGATTGGCACTTTCTATCGCTCAATTCTGCTGAAATAAGTGACCTGAGTTTTCAATCTTACGATATTACAAAAATAAGTGAAGAGGAAAAGGTGATAACCATTTTGTCTAATGGCAAATATGGTGTAGTCAGTAATTTAAGGGGAGAGGTTGTGCCTCCTACTTTTAATGATATTGTCCTTTTCAACGCACCAGGTCAGCCTGTTTTTTTTACAGAAAAACGTATAAAAGAAGCCGCTTTCTATGTTGTAATATATTATGACATCGAAGGGAATGTTTTACGCAAACAAGCCTTTGAATCGGCCGCTTACGATAAAATATATTGTGATTGAGTTGATGAATCAGTCAATAATAACCTACACGTAATCTGCCTGTTTTAATTATTAGGCAAACAATAACTAATATTGCCCTTAGAATTAATCAGTGATATGAAGCGCATTCTTTTTTTACCTCTCTTATTTACCATTCTTTCTGTTTCTGCCCAACAAAAGCCCAAACTGATAGTGGGTATTATAGTAGACCAGATGAGACAAGAGTATCTCTACAGATTTAATGAGAAGTTTTCTGATCACGGATTTAAAAAACTGATTAACGAAGGGTACATGTATAAAAATGCGCACTTCAATTATGTGCCTACTTATACTGCTCCCGGCCATGCTTCGGTTTACACAGGTACGACTCCGGCCATCCATGGTGTAATTGGCAACAGCTGGTACGATAAAGAATCTAAACAAAATATATACTGCGCACATGATGAATCTGAATCTACCGTAGGTAGCAACTCAGACAATGGACATATGTCACCAAGAAATTTGCTGACCACCACCATTGGTGATGAGCTAAGGTTTTCGACACAGATGAGGTCAAAAGTTATAGGCCTGTCGATTAAAGACAGAGGTGCCATTTTTCCTGCCGGACACACGGGCGAGGCTTTTTGGTACGATAAAGATACGGGAGACTTCATTTCAAGTACATATTACAGCGAGCAACTTCCTGAATGGGTCAAGGAGTTTAATAATCAAAACAAAGCAGAAAATTATCTGACTCAAACCTGGGAGCCATCGGCCAACCTTGATACTTATATCGAAAGTATTAACGATGAAAATGAATACGAAGATGGTGTAGGAAAAGACAAAGCAACTTTTCCATATCCGATGAAGAAAGATGGCTATTGGATGGTGCCAGCTACACCGTTTGGCAATGAGATCCTAACTGATATTTCACTTGCAGCCATAAAAAATACTAGTCTGGGAGAGGATGATATCACCGACTTATTAGCCATCAGTTTCTCTTCTACAGACTATGTGGGTCATGGTTTTGGTCCTAATTCCAAAGAAGTAGAAGACACGTATATAAAGTTGGATAAGAATATTGCCACCATAATCGAGACGCTGGATGATGAAGTGGGCAAAGGCAATTACCTGATATTTCTCACAGCAGACCATGCCGTAGCAGAGGTACCCCAATTATTGATTGATAGCAAGGTACCTGCAGGGTATTTTGATAAAAAACAGCTGGATAAGCTTAACGAAGCTATAGAGGCTAAATATGGGAAAGGAGATTGGATTGAGAATGTTTCAAACAATCAAATATTCCTAAACAGAAAAACTATTGCCAGCAACAATCAGAACTTAATCGAAATCCAAAATTTTGTTGCTGATCATTTATTACTGGCCAAAGGTGTGGCGAGAAGTTATCCTGCTCATCTCATCAACAGCATAGACTATGACGCAGGTGGAGTAAAAGGTTTGATGGCCAGAGGATATAACCAGAAAAGATCGGGAGATGTAATCGTAGAGTTGGAACCCGGGTGGATGATCAGAAGCTCAAAAGGATCAACCCATGGCTCCGCTTACACTTATGATACCCATGTGCCTATGATTTGGTATGGTGCAGGCGTGCCTGTAGGCGAATCAGTAAATTATCACCCAATCACAGATATTGCGCCTACTTTATCAATGCTATTAGATATAAAATTGCCAAATGGTGCGACCGGACAGCCATTGACAGAATTGTTGAAGTAAAGGCATTTATTCCAGGTCGATTCTATACCAACCTGTAGGTAAAAAATTATAAGATTCGTTTGGGTCTCCACTCACTAGCTTTGCGTTAGCACATCCTGCTGAGTGCCCTTCTGGTAATGATATGATTTGTGTAGGGTTAACCTCCGGCATGAGACCAGCTGCCAAATGAATCGGACTTTTTTTATCAAAGAGCTTCTTGTCGATTATAATTTCATTTTCACCGGCTTTGCCCATCGACATGGTATTGCCTACCCACCCATATTGCTGAAAGTATGTAGAGCGTTTGCTTATGGTTTTATCATC
>NZ_SMMD01000731.1 GCF_009711475.1 Fulvivirga aurantia | reverse complement strand
CTTAAACAAAAGCTTAGAGAAGAGCAAAATAAAAATAGTGTAACTACCGCCATACTCGAAGGTGGAACACTTATCATATGGGCTGTTGATACAAATTTTAACCTCATCTCGTTTAACCAAAACTACTTTAACTCATTTATGAGTGGGCAAAATCAGCATGCCATTGCTGAGCTTGTTGATAATGATCTGGTAGAAAGCAAAGAAAAGGATTTTTGGAGTAAAAAGTATGTCGAGGCACTAGCAGGCCAATCGCTAAATTTTGAAATTAAAATCAATCTTAATGGTGAGGAAACATGGAAAGAGGTGTTCCTCAATCCTATTTATGAATCTACCGGTGAGATCTCAGGTGTAAGCGGCCTGGCTTATGACATTACTGAAAAAATGAACTCTAAACTGGCGCTTGTAGAAAGCGAAAAAATGTTTAGGAACATATTTCAGTCATTTCAGGACCTATATTTCAGGTGTAACTTCCAGGGTGAGATACTTATGCTGAGCCCTTCTGTAGCCGATATTACAGATTATACCGAAAGTGAGCTTCTTGGAAAAAACATTACCAACTACTACCTCTACAAGGCAAAAACCAAGTCTCTTTTACGTAAGCTGGCCAAAAACACAAGAGTAAGAAACTTTGAGGTAGAGATAGTCCATAAAAATGGTCGCATTATCAAATGCATATGCAACGTAAGGCTCATTTTTGATGATAGAAACAGACCTAAATTCATTGAAGGCGTAGCCAGAGACATTACAGAGCTGAAAGAGACTAATGAAAAGCTTTTAGTCGCCAAAGAATTGGCAGAGGAATCGCTAAAGGTGAAAGAGCAATTTCTGGCCAATATGAGTCATGAAATAAGAACGCCACTTAACGGAATCATTGGTATGATCCACCTTTTGGACTCACCAACACTCAACAAGGAGCAACAGCGTCATGTCAAGTCACTGAAGAGTTCATCTGAGATTTTACTCAACATACTCAACGATCTTTTAGATATTTCTAAAATAGAGGCAGGTAAGATGACAATTAAGTATCACCCTGTAGATGTGCCTGAGTTGATGAGTAAAATCAACAATCTTTACAAAGAACAGGCTACAGCAGGAGGCATATCTCTCAATGTCAATCTTGACTCTAAAGTGCCCCAGTTTATCTTTTCTGACGAAACCAAAATCTTACAGATTTTTTCTAACCTGGTTTCAAATGCGTTGAAGTTCACTCCGGAAGACGGCATGGTAGAGGTTTCTCTCAATGCGAAAGAAGTAAATAAAAACGGCACTGTATTACTTGAGGGAGTTGTTGCTGATACAGGTATAGGTATAGAGGAAAAGGAGCAACAACAACTATTTGATAGTTTCACACAGATCGACAGCTCGAGCAAAAAAGCCTATAAGGGCACCGGTCTCGGCCTACATATTTCTAAGCAATTGGTAGAACTCTTCAACGGGAATATAGAGGTTGAATCTACACCACAAGTTGGTAGTGTTTTTCGGTTTTACATTGAATCTTCCACAACACGCATAAGACCTGAAGAAAAAGGTGAAGAAGCCAAAATTTCAGGAATGCCGAAAATACTTGTGGTAGATGATAACGACATAAACCTCGATCTGGCGGCAGTTATATTAAAAAAGGCAGGCTGCAGTGTCACTACCTGCACAAGTGGAGCTCAAAGCCTCAACATGGTTCAAAACATGGCTTTTGATGCCATATTGATGGATATACAAATGCCTGATATTGATGGTGTAATGGCCACAAGAAACATCAGATCGATGCTCACCACCAACACCCCTCCTATTTTGGCCATGACGGCCTATTCTATGAGTGGTGACGAAGATAAATTTCTTAACATGGGCTTCGATGATTACCTGGCAAAACCGATTAAGCCCGATTTACTCATTCATAAGCTTCAAAAATGGCTCGATAAGAGCTATAAAATTGATACAGTAACCACGACAAAAACCGATCAAACCCAGGAGGATGGCGGCTCGATTAATATGGCCGTAATTAACAAGTTAAAAGAATACGGTGGTGAAGACACTATAAAATTGGCACTGTCAGAGTTTAATAGCGAATGCAAGCAACAGATTAAAGACAGCGAGAAAGCATTCCAGCAGAAAAACATTAAGGAAGTTTTAAATATTTTACATACCTTAAAGGGTAATGCAGGCACTTTAGGGGTTGAAAAGATGGCAGCTCAAGCTGAATTAATGGAAACCGAATTAAAAAAAGAAAAATATTCTATTTTTGAGGAAGAAATATCAAAACTTAAAGCGTTTTACGACAGTTTTAAAACAGATTTGAAATCGCTGTTCAACCAAAACTAAAAACAAATGTCAAAAAAAATATTACTTGCAGATGACAGCCCGGTAATACAGACCCTCTCAAAAAAAATATTTCAGGGCCAGGGGTATGTCATCAAAGGATTAAAGTCAGGATCTAAAGTGCTCGAAGAAGTCGAAAACAATGATTATGACGTAATTATCCTTGATATTATTCTGCCAGGTATAGATGGGATGGCATTGGCGAAGAAGATACGTGAGATGAAAGACGAAAAGAAAGCAAAGACACCCATCATTGCTATATCAGGCAACTACAAAAACTACACAAAAGAAGATTTTGACGAAGTTGGCATAAACGATTACCTAATCAAACCTCTTGACTATGACGCATTGGTAAATGCGGTAAAAAAATACGCCCCAAAATAAATGAGCATTAAATATTCAAAACATTTTTTAAATAAGCTTGAAGATTTAATAGCCGAAACCGACTATATTTTAAGGTACGAAAGAGGCAATTTCACCTCCGGGTGGTGCGTACTAAAAGACACCAAAATCATAATTGTAAACAAGTATTTTGCAACTGATGGCAAAATCAATTGTTTGCTAGACATCATCAAAACTGTTGAAGTAAAAAAGGAACAGCTCAGTGATAAAAACAAGAAATTGTATCACGAGCTATCTCAAATTGAGCTTAACCTGTGAGAGTTACTTTCCTGGGCACCGGCACATCACAAGGCGTACCTGTAATTGGTTGCTCGTGTGAGGTTTGTACATCACTAGACTTTAGAGACAAAAGGTTAAGAACTTCTATCCATATAGAAGTTGACAATAAAAGCTTTGTAATTGATACGGGCCCTGATTTCCGTCAGCAAATGCTTAGAGAGCACATACAACAGCTAGATGCCGTTATTTTTACTCATGAGCACAAAGATCACACTGCAGGCTTAGACGATATAAGGGCCTTCAACTTCAAACAAAGAAAAGACATGCCGATCTATGGTCGAGAACAAGTAATCGATCAATTGAAAAGAGAGTTTAGCTATGCCTTTTCTGAAAAGAAATACCCAGGTGTGCCTCAAATCAAAACAAAAGAACTTACTGGTGAGCCATTTGAAGTTGAGGGAGTAAAATTCACACCAATCGAAGTCTTACATTATAAATTACCGGTGTATGGCTATAGAATTAAGGATTTTACATACATCACAGATGCAAATCACATACCTGAAGAGCAAAAGGAAAAGATAAAAGGATCTAAAACACTGGTATTAAACGCATTACAGAAAGATCCTCACATCTCTCACTTCAATTTACAGGAAGCTATAGAAGTGGCCAATGAATTAGAAGCAGAGAATACCTATTTTCTTCATATAAGTCATAAGCTTGGCCCACACAAACAGGTGGCAGAAGAACTGCCTGAGAGTATTCACTTGGCATATGACGGCCTTTCTCTCGATATTTGAGGTGTGCACAACAATTACTATTTCCTTAAGCAGCTAACAGAAGCTATTACAGTCAGGTTAATTGGCAGTGAGCTTGCCACCTGCTTTTCACAAAACAAAAATGAATTGATACTGGGCTTTACCGGCCCTGATGGTGAGTTTTATATCAAAGCTCATTTAGACCCCACATTTTGTTGTCTATACTTTTCTGATGATTTTCAAAGGGCCCGCAAAAACAGCATAGACCTTTTCTCAGATATACTGGATCAGAAAGTTATGGGTGTGAAACAGTTTCTCAACGAGAGGTGCTTTGCATTGATCTTTGAAAATGACATGCAGTTGCTTTTCAAAATGCATGGCAACCGCTCTAACATCATCCTGTATAACAAGGATGGGCAAATTCTGAGGGTTTTTAACAGTCACTTAAAGAAAGACTTCTCTTTAGATATTTCTCAACTAGACCGCCCCATAGACCAGTCTAAAGAGGCCTTTATTAACGCTGAAGGTGACGTAAAAAAAGTGTTCCCTACTTTTGGTAAGGTAGTTATCAATTTTCTTAAAAATAATCGCTTTGAGCAATTAGACATTGATGCTCGCTGGGAGCTAATCAAGCAGGTTTTGCGACAATTAGAGCACGGGACTTATAGGGTGGTTGAGAAAGATTATTCCATATTTTTGAGCTTACTCGATGACCAGCCTGGCGAGATATTTCAATCCCCAATTGAAGCTATAAACAGGTTTTTCTTAAGGTTCATTAGCACTTATCAGCTAAGAAAAGAAAAGCAAAATATAGAATCACACCTTGCTAAAACCATCAAACAAACCACCAACTACCTTTCTAAAACACAGCAAAAACTCGATAACCTTGGCGATGGCTCAGGTTACCAACAACTGGCCGATATTTTAATGGCAAATCTGCACCAGATAGAAACGGGACAGCACGAAGTAGTTTTAAGCAATTTTTATAAAGACAATGAGCCAATAAATATTAAGCTCAAAAAAAACCTTTCTGCCCAGAAAAACGCAGAAATCTATTATCGAAAGGCTAAAAACCAAAGTCGAGAAATAGAAAACCTTGAAGACAGCATATTGTCTAAAGAAGCACTTCTTGAGGTTTACAAAAAGCATGAGGAGCTAATCTCAAAAATTGATGATTTGCGTGAGCTTCGCAACTATTTGAAGTCGCACAACCTCGAGCAGCAACAACAAAGTAAGCAACAAGAGACTAAACCTTTTAGTCAAAGAGAGTTTGGTGGCTACACTATTTACATCGGAAAAAACGCTAAAAGCAATGATAAAATGCTACAGGGTTACGCTTACAAAGAAGACCTTTGGTTGCACGCCAAAGACGTAAGTGGCTCACATGTCATTGTCAAGCATAAAGCCGGTCAGGGTGCTTTTCCTAAAAATGTTATTGAGAAAGCGGCTCAATGGGCTGCCTATCATTCTAAAAGAAAGACCGATTCGCTGTGCCCTGTAATCGTAACACCTCGCAAATATGTAAGAAAAAGAAAGGGAGAACCTGCAGGAGCAGTAGTGGTAGATAAGGAAGAGGTGATTATGGTTGTGCCTACAGCGGAGTAAATAAAAAAAGCTGCCTATCGGCAGCTTTTACGTATCTCATGTAGAAATCTTTTACTCTACGATATTTATTTTAACGGTATTTGTTCTACCTCTGGCATGTATTGGCATACTGGCAGTTGTAATAAATACATCGTCTTTCTTTATATGCCCTTTTTCCATCAGGATATTTTCTACATCTGCGAATGTATCGTCAGTCGATACTTCTTTATTGTAATAATACCCTCTTACTCCCCAAATAAGATTCATTGTGTTGAGTAACGGCCTATTGCTTGTGAAAATAAAAATGTTAGCTTTTGGCCTGTGGGAAGAAAGCTTGAAGGCTGTATAACCTGACTGAGTCATACCGATAATTGCTTTAGCCTTTGAGGCTTTGGCCAATCTACAAGCTGTGAGTACAAGCGTATTGTTGTAAAATAATGGATCGTCCTGATCAAGTGCATCGTGTCTAAAGTAAACATTAGCTTGCTTTTCAACGCTTGTAATGGTATTTACCATACTACGAATTACCTCAATAGGATACGCTCCGGCTGCCGTTTCTGCAGATAACATCAAAGCATCAGCACCATCCATTACTGCGTTTGCCACGTCATTTGTTTCTGCACGAGTCGGTCGAGGATTTTCGATCATGCTCTCCATCATCTGAGTAGCGATAATCACGGGCTTTGCCAGCTCATTACACTTACGCACGATCATTTTTTGCGCCATTGGCACTTCTTCCATAAAAATCTCAACACCAAGGTCACCTCTGGCTACCATTACGGCATCAGTCTCTTCGATTATAGCATCTATATTTTTAATAGCATCCGGCTTCTCAATCTTGGCGATGATCTTAGTATGCTTACCTCTCTCATCGATCATAGCACGTAGGTTAGTGATATCTTCAGGCTTTCTAACAAAAGATAGAGCCATCCAATCCACATCATTTTCCAGGCCGAACTCCAGGTCTTTTAAATCCTTCTCAGTAAGAGAAGGTGCCGAAACCTGAGTATAAGGCAGGTTTATTCCCTTACGAGACTTTACCTTGCCACCATACACTACTTTAGTAACTACTTCCCGTTCACTTACCTTTTCTACCTTTAATTCTATCTTACCATCATCGATCAGTATTACATCACCCTCTTTTACATCACTGGTAAGGCCCTGGTAAACTGTACTGGCACGCTCACTATTACCTATTACCTCATCTGTGGTGATGGTAAAAGTCTGCCCTTCTTCGATCTTTACCTTCTTCTCCATCTCACCAAGCCTGATCTTTGGTCCTTGTAGATCTTGAAGTAAGCTCACTGTGGTGCCCATTTCTTCATTGAGCTCCCGCACATATTGAATCACCTTTTTGTGATCTTCGTGAGTTCCGTGAGAAAAATTTAACCTAAAAACATCTACACCTTCTTTGATCAGGCTTTTTAACATTTCCCGTGAATTAGATGCTGGTCCAACGGTTGCAATTATTTTACTTTTATTAAAGTGTATGTCTTCTCTCATT
>NZ_SMMD01000423.1 GCF_009711475.1 Fulvivirga aurantia | reverse complement strand
AGTAAGATTCTTCCTTCGTCAGAATGACCTCTAAGAGTTGTTTTATAACTTTTGAGACAGCCTCAATTTTTTACTACCAATTGCTATGAAAAAATCCACAAAGAAGAGTATATATCATCAGTTACATCTATGGCTGGGGCTTATCTCCGGGCTTGTGGTTTTAGTTGTGGCTCTTACAGGGTGCCTATGGGTATTTCAAAAGGAGATTACGACTTTAGTTGAAGGAGAACGAAAAGTTATCCCACAAGAAAAACCGTTCATAACTGCCCTAGAAGCTAAAGAAACAGCGCTTACAGTATTTCCTGACAAGCACATTCATGGTACTGCCTTTGGTAAGACCGATGAGCCAGTAGAAGTTATTTTCTATGAAGCTGATCCCGAGTTTTATCAATCGGTATATCTCAATCCATACTCAGGTGAAGTAATGGAAGTTAAGAACCACAGAGAAGGTTTCTTTTGGTTTGTGCTCAGAGGTCATTTGTACTTGTGGTTGCCAAAAGCAATTGGTACAGAAATCACTTCTTACGGGACAATGATTTTTGTTGTGATGCTTATCACAGGTATTATTTTATGGTGGCCAAAAAAGAAGAAAGGGCGAAAACAACGTTTTAGATTTGTTTGGAAACCCAGCACCCGTTGGAGAAGAAAGAACTTTGACCTCCATAGCATTCTCGGATTTTATATCTCAGTCGTTGCTTTAGTTATTGCTTTTAGTGGTTTAATCATGGCCTTTAATTGGATTTATTATGTCACTTACCTCGCTTGGGGTGGCGACAAAGATCCAAGATTTGTGATACCAAATACGGCTGTTGAGCAAACCATCGACAAAGAGATGGTAATCAATAGTCTTGTACCACAAATCATGGAAGAGGTGCCGGAGTATAGCAGTATTGAATTGCATTACCCCACTTCAGATAGTGCCAGCGTCTACATAGAAGTGGCCACACAAGCTGGCGTTTACTACAGTTCTGATTATCGCTTTTTCGATCAATATACAGGGCAGGAGCTTGAATCTGCTAGTATCTATGGCAAATACAGCGAGGCCAGTCTTGCTGACAAGGTGCTGAGGATGAACTACGATATACATGTTGGAGCCATCGGAGGTGTCTTGGGTAAGATCATCGCCTTTATTGTTAGTCTATTGTGCGCATCGCTACCGGTTACAGGTTTTTTGATATGGCTGGGTCGTAGAAATAAGAAAAATGATGATACACCAAAGGCACTCAATCGTCCGAAGAAGGCTCCGGTAAAAAGACCAAAGCCAAAACTAAAAAAGATAGCCGCTGATTTGCAGGAAGCTTAAATGGTTTTGTGTGTAACCGTTGGCTTAATAAGCTAATACTAACACTTTCTACTTTAAAACTTTGTTTCTTTGTGGCTTAAAGAAAAGTCACAATGAAGTTTGAGCAGTATCACATAGCCGAGGGAATAAAAGCAGCCATTGATAAACAGGGGTATAAAAAGCCAACTGATATACAATACAAAACTATCCCGCACATCCTCAAAGGGGAAGACGTGCTGGCGATTGCTCAGACTGGTACTGGTAAAACTGCCGCCTTCGCTATACCTATATTAGACATCCTGCTTAAGCGCAAAATTAAAAGCAGACCCGATGGCGTGAAATGTCTGGTAATGGCGCCCACCCACGAACTGGCCATTCAGATTGATCAGGTTTTTAAGAGTCTGGGTAAAAATACCCGAGTCGAAACGTTCTGTATACATGGAGGCGTAGATCAGGAGCCTCAAATTGCCAAACTAAACAAAGGTATTGATGTATTGATTGCAACTCCTGGCCGATTATTTGATTTGGTAAGTCAGGGAGCTTTGAAGCTTCACAGGGTTGAGATTTTGGTGTTGGACGAGGCAGATCATATGCTTGACTTGGGCTTCATCAAAGACATCAGAGACCTCATGAGGCATTTGCCGAAGAAAAAACAAACGCTCTTTTTCTCTGCCACCATCAACGAAAAAATAAAGAAACTGGCTTACTCCTTGGTGAGTAATAATGCTATTCGTATTCAGGTTTCTCCAAAAAACCCAGTGGCTAAGAATATAGAGCACGCGGTAGCTTTTATCGAAATGGATGATAAAAGATTCTTTCTTGAGCATTTTATCAACGAGCACGAGGCACAAAAAATGTTGGTATTTGTCCGTACAAAGGTTAGAGCTGAGCGGGTGAAAAAAGCCATGGAAAGGGTAAACATCACAACTGATACTATCCATAGTGATAGGAGTCAGGAGGACCGCTCTAAAACCATGCAGGCTTATAGAAAAGGTGACCTCAAAGTACTCATTGCAACAGATGTAAGTGCTAGAGGTATAGATATACCCAATGTAGAGTATGTAGTAAATTACGACCTGCCGGAAGCTCCCGAGAGTTATGTGCACCGTGTAGGAAGAACGGGTAGAGGTACTCAAAAAGGACAAGCCATTACATTTTGCAGCGAGGAAGAAACAGCACTTCTCGAAATGATTGAAGAAAACCTCGGTAAGCCTATTGAGCGTTTAGAAATCTCATCCAGCGACTACCAATACACATTAGACATCTCAGAGGACAGGGCCGATAACTGGCAGGCTCTTATGAAAGAAGCACAACAAGCTCCCAAAGACAAGAAGC
>NZ_SMMD01000701.1 GCF_009711475.1 Fulvivirga aurantia | reverse complement strand
CCAATTAAAACCGTTTCTGTATGTCAGGGACGGTTTTTTTTATTTATAAGCAGGCACCTCGTTCAAAAAGTCATACCGTGTATCATCTGAAGATCTCGTACAGCAGTAATGACTGAGTCCGTTTGTAAGCACCAGATACCTGGCTTTTATCTTAGAATTGTAAATTGAGAGTTGATCAAAGCCCTTTTGATTAATTTTTACATTATAAGCCTTGCATTCTACTAACAATTCCGGCTCCATTGCATTATTATAGACTAGAATATCTGATCGCTTAGAAAGCCTGTTATAATTTAAGCCTGATTCAACCTTAAAAAGTGACTTAGGGTAATTTAAGTGATGTATTAAATAGTGAATAAAATGCTGCCTAACCCACTCCTCCGGAGTGAGCACAATATATTTTTTTCGTATTATGTCAAAAATTTCAACATTAGCTGCTTTTTTCCTGATATTGCAATCGATGTTGGGCAGATTTAATTCTATCATTAAAAGAAGTTTTAGCAAAGCTATTCAATAAAGTTATTAATGAATATTATACCTGTAGAATATCAGTCATACTATGTTATCGGTGTAGTTGTACTGCTTTTTTTTGTTATATACCGTGAGCTATTAAAGCCAGCGGTTGCTTTTTTAATGGCTACCCTATTGCTGCTTGTTTCAGGAGTAATCACTCCAAAAGAAGTGCTTGAGGGATTCTCCAATCAATCAATAGCTACCATCGTATTGCTTATATTAATTACCGCGGGCATAAGAAGTAATTTTAACATCGAAATTTTCTTAGACAAGGCATTTGGCAGGGCAAAGACGTATCGGGGTTTTTTAGCTTCTATGATGAGTAAAGTGGCAATTCTATCTTCTATCGTCAATAACACACCTGTTGTAGTCTTGATGACGCCCTACGTTTTCAATTGGGGAAAGAGACACAACATATCTCCTTCCAAACTCCTGATTCCACTTTCTTATTCTACAATCATAGGTGGTATGATTACTATTATAGGTACATCTACAACTCTTGTGCTTAATGGCTTTTTAATAGAAAATAAGCTTAACGAAATTAATGCTATCTCCCTTCTGGTCATTGGTGTTTCCGTCATGGTGATGTGCCTCCTTTTTCTGCTTTTATTTAGCAACTATCTATTGCCAAACAGAAAAGATATCATCGAAGAATTTGAGGCCAATAAAAGGGAGTACCTAATTGAAAAAAGACTGAGTGAGGACTCACCTCTTGTTGGTAAAACTGTGGTTTCAGGTGGCCTTAGAAATCTTAATGGAGTTTACCTTGTAGAGATTGTGAGAAATGATAAGATCATATCGCCAGTAAGCCCTGATGAAGAGATTGAAGCCAATGACATACTCATCTTTGCAGGAAATACTGATACCATAGTGGACCTTACAACATCAGACATAGGTGTAGAGTTGCCCTCTAACCTATCTCCTTCAGACAATGAAAGAATACAGGTGGTTGAAGCTGTAATTAGTGCAAACTCAAGTTTGATCAGTAAAAGTATAAAGGAATCTAATTTTAGAGCCAGGTACGATGCTGCTGTTGTTGCCATTCATAGAAACGGTGAAAAACTAAGTGGCAAAATAGGTCGACTTAAGATTAAAGCAGGAGATGTACTTTTGATGTATGTCGGTTCTGATTTTAAGAACCGTGTCGATTTATACAAAGATCTTTATGTTATCTCAGGTGAGGATAAAGAAATACGACCAAGAAAGAATAATCATTACAAGCTCACCGTATTAGCAGCTACAGGATTTGTATTGATCACAACACAATTATTCTCACTCTTTGTGTCTTTATTGATCGTGTTTGCCGCAATGGTCGGCTTTAAGCTTATAACCCTTAAGAATATTAAACGCGACCTTGACGTAAATCTGGTAGTTATTCTGGTGCTGTCTTTAGCTCTGGGAGAAGCGATGATTAAATCAGGCGCTGGACAATTTTTAGCTCAAAGTGCCATGTCTGTTTTAAGTGAGCAGCAACCTATTGTGATTTTAGGAGGCTTAATGGTATTTACGGCTATGCTTACTTCATTTATAACGAATATTGGAGCTGTGGCCATCGCCTTCCCATTAACATTAGCACTAACTCAGGCCTTAAATATTGATGGAGAGCCTTTTTACTTAGGCCTAGCCTTTGCCGCCTCTGCAGCCTTTTTAACCCCGATAGGCTATCAAACCAATTTGATAATTTACGGTCCGGGAGGTTATACATTTAAAGACTTTCTACGAATAGGCTTCCCGGTAACATTTATTTATTTGCTAACAGCCCTATCCGTAATAGGTCTTATTTTTAAGGACGTATTATTTATTTAAGCTACAGCCTTCTTTCTAAAGCCGGTTTTAAGTGGAATCTTCGATAAGATTAAAAACCCAAATCCAACAATAAAGAATAGCATTAGCGCGAGGGTACTGTTTCTCATGCTACCCGTAATCTGTTCAATGAGTCCGTAAGAAAAAGTACCAAGAACAATAGAGATGTTGTACGTAACATCATAAAAACTGAAATATGAGGCATGATCAATACTGCTTTCAGGTATGAGCTTAGCAAATGTCGCTCGAGATAGCGATTGTATCCCTCCCATAACAAGACCTACAATAAAGGCCAGTGCGTAGAACGCATACTGATCATAGACAAAGTATGCCCCAAAACATATGGCTACCCAAATCAGTACCATTACCTGTAATGAGAATTTATTGCCTCTCTTAGCAGAAACAAAGGCAAAGAAGTACGCTCCACCAATTGCCACCAATTGTATGATCAGAATTGTTAAGATTAGCTGACTGCCCTCAAGTTTAAGCTCTTTGCTTCCAAACAGTGTTGCTAAATACATTATTGTTTGCACACCCATGTTATAAAAAAAGAAGGCCAAAAGAAACAGCTTCATGACCCGCATTTCCTTCAAACTCATCCAAACCTTTTTTAGCTCTTTATAACCTTCAGTAAGCACATTACCCTCTACTTTTCTGTTAAAGACATTATCTTTTAGTCGACTAAAAGTAATTTGTGAAAAGCCAATCCACCAAAGCCCTACCATTAGGAATGAAAAACGACTTGCCTGCCCCTGTGATGCAAAACCGAATAACTCATAATTCATGATCATAGCTAAGTTGATCACCAAAAGAATAACACTACCAATATACCCTAATGAATACCCTTTGGCACTTACCTTGTCAAACCGATCTGTAGTGGTGATTTCCGGGAGGAAGGCATCATAAAATACTAAGCTGGCACTGTAGCCAATACTAGCCAACACAGAGCAAATTATGCCAATTTCTATGGTATTGATCCCTTCAAAGAAATATAATCCCATACAAGCTGCCGCACCAGTGTAAGCGAAGACCTTCATAAACAACTTCTTCTGACCGCTATAGTCTGCTATACCGGATAATAAAGGCAGAATGAGAGCAACAAATAGAAATGAAAATGAAAGTGAGTAAGAATACAGAACAGAATTTACAACCTGAATTCCAAAAAAGTCTACCTTATCTCCTGCATCAGCATTGGCTGTAGCAGACTCATAGTAAACCGGGAAAATGGCAGATGTGATCACCAGTGAATAAACAGAATTGGCCCAATCATACATGCACCAACCATTGATGGTTTTCTTGTTATTTATTTCCATTTCTATACATAAAAAAAGGGCACCTGAATACTCAGCATGCCCTTATTATTTACATTATTGTTCTTTTATTGCTCCATTTCCTGAAGTGTAGTGTAGAGGAGTTTTCTGGCATTTGCCTTTCTCAACTCTAGCTCGACATCAGAAACCAGACCTCGCTGTGTTTCTTTATCTACCTTCATTGCGATGGTAATTTGATCTCTTTCAACCTCATCTAGCTTATCCTTCTCCTGGGTTACCCAAAGTGTTACATCCTTAGGCTCAATGAATACATCATTAGCCTGGATTCGGGGCTCTGAACCCCACTGCTCTACTTTTTTAGGTTCTCCAATGTAAAGATAACTTACTAGAGATTTACGTTGAAGTTTTCTCAATTGCGTAGCATCAGGAATACGCTGCTTTACGTTGATAGTCACTTCTCTCAATACTGTTGTTACCATAAAGAAAAACAACAGCATGAAAATGATATCAGGTAGTGCAGAAGTAGGTATTTCCTGTTTAGTATCTGCTTTTTTCTTAAACTTTGACATTCTTAACCTCCAATTTTTGTTGGTTCAGCAATAGACAAGTTCATAGGAAATTCCAGCCCATCAGCTGTTTTTCCTCTACCCTTATCATATATTCTTTTGTTTTCAGGATCTGTAAGATCAGAAGCAATCTCTCTCCAACGCTCGTTGGTTACACCAACACGATCTGCATACATATCATAGTAAGCACCTTGTATTGCATCAATTACCTCAATAAACTTTTCCTGTGTTGTTCCTCTATCCGTTTTCAAAGAAACGATCGCTTCCTTAGGACTATCTGATGATTCTGGATCACGACCATTGTTAAGAACGAATTCTTTGATCTGCTTTCTTAATTCATCAGGTCCTTGTTCAAACGGCTCTCCCTCGACTAACATTTTATCAGCGGAGTTAATCTGAATTTTGAACAGGTTTCTTTCCGGGATCTGGATGTCGGTTTTCTCGATATCATCCGGATCCGGAGGAAGCTGCAAACTCAGTCCTCTGTCGTTAGCAATTGTCGTAGTCACCAGAAAGAATATCAAGAGCAAGAAGGCAATATCAGCCATCGAGCTTGAATTAATCTGGGGATCTTCTCTTTGTTTGCGTGCCATTATTTCAACGCTTTATTTATCTCTGAGAATACGATTCCGATGATTGCTACTACAAATAATGTATACATTGTCATAAGCAAACCACCAGAGAATTTAGATGTTGAAGAGGTCAGACCGTCTTCAACGAATCTTTTACTTACCTCGTCTCCGGCAATTGACCAGCAGATAAGAAATATTACCACTAGTACGATAATGCCTACTCCACTTTTCACCAACGTTTTTGGGTGACTTAATGAATTGATGACGGGCATAAGTATAGCTGCAAGAGCTGCAACTGCTACCATTCCCATGGCAACCCAAAGTGCTATGTCTATAAATGATTCCATGTTTTATATTTTATTTAATTCTCTAATAAAAGCCTCTATTAGCAAGGCTATAACCACTAAACTATTCTAACGATTAGTTAGTAAGCTTGTGCTTTACTAAAAGGTCAACCAAAGTGATAGAAGCATCTTCCATCTGGTTTACAAGAGAATCGATTTTAGATACCAGGTAGTTGTAGAATACTTGAAGTATAATACCAACAATAAGACCTGCTACCGTTGTTAAAAGTGCCACTTTAATACCGTTAGCAACAATCTGAGGAGAGATGTCACCAGCAGCCTCGATAGCATCAAATGCTCCGATCATACCAATTACAGTACCCATGAAACCAAGCATCGGTGCTAATGCAACGAAAAGTGAAACCCATACAAGACCTTTCTCAAGACGTCCCATTTCAACAGAACCGTAAGCGATGATCGACTTCTCAACCATTTCGATTCCTTCAGACATTCTCATAAGACCCTGCGTAAATATTGACGCAACAGGACCTCTGGTGTTTTTTGTTACTTCTTTAGCAGCTTCTACACCACCATTTGCCAATGCATCTTCCACGTTAGCTAAAAGCTTTTCTGTGTTAGTTGTAGCAAGGTTAAGTGTAATAATTCTCTCAATAGAGATTGCTAATCCGATAATCAAACAAATAAGTACAGGAGTCATGAAAGTCACATCTCCTTCGATGAATTTATCCTTAACTATTTGATGGAAAGATTCATTCTCTACAAGTTCTTCTTCTACCTCCGGCTCTACATCTTCTACAACTGGTGCAGGCTCTTCGGCCATAGTCGTATCTTCAGCAACTGCCGTTGTATCATTGTCCATTGCTGTGGTGTCAGAAGACTCTTGAGCCTT
>NZ_SMMD01000764.1 GCF_009711475.1 Fulvivirga aurantia | reverse complement strand
TGCTGTGGGTTACAAAACCTTTTCACAAAAAGTAGTTTTGGAGGCCAACCAAAATAAAACTCTGGATATAAATTTGGAAGTCGGTGACATGCAAATGAATGAAGTTGTAGTAACCGGGACCTTAAAAGAAGTAAACCGACTGGAAACCCCCGTACCAGTGGAAGTTTACAACCCTACCTTTTTTAAGATGAACCCAACACCGTCAGTTTTTGAGGCCATGCAAAATGTAAATGGCGTAAGGCCGCAAATGAATTGTAATGTTTGTAACACAGGGGATATTCACATCAATGGTTTAGAAGGACCATACACGATGGTATTGATAGATGGCATGCCCATCGTAAGTGGTTTGAGTTCGGTTTATGGTTTATTTGGAATACCAAATGCTATCATTCAGCGAGTAGAAGTAGTAAAAGGCCCGGCTTCTTCTTTATATGGTTCTGAAGCTGTTGGAGGTCTCATCAATGTAATCACAAAAAATGCCGATAATGCCCCTGTATTTTCAGCGGATGTAACGGCCTCTTCGTGGCAGGAATACAATACTGATCTTTCTTATAAGTTTAATGCCGGCTCAAAAGCTTCTGTACTCACAGGTATAAATTACTTTAACTATAGCAATCCTATAGACAACAATGGTGATGGTTTTACTGACCTCACCTTGCAAGACAGACTATCAATATTTCAAAAGTGGAACTTCAATAGAAAAAATAATCGCTTGCTATCATTGGCAGGAAGGTATATGTACGAAGATCGCTGGGGAGGTCAGATGCAGTGGTCGTCAGAAAATAGAGGTGGTGATCAGGTCTATGGAGAGAGCATATATACTGAGCGCTGGGAGGTAATTGGTAATTATCAGCTACCCGTTGAGGAAAAAATGCTTTTAGCTTTCTCATACAACAACCATGATCAGAATTCTTACTATGGAGACATGCCATATTTTGCCAACCAAAAAATTGCCTTTTCACAACTGACGTGGGATAAAACTTTAGGCAATCACGATCTGCTGTTTGGCTCGGCCATCAGGTATACTTTCTATGATGATAATACCGCAGCTACTTCAGCACCGGATAACCTGGAAGCCAATAAGCCAGACAAGACATGGCTTCCCGGCATATTTGCTCAAGACAACATTAAAATAAATCAAAAACAAAGCTTACTGCTCGGGCTTAGATACGACCAACATTCTGAGCATGGTGGCATTTGGACACCTCGATTGGCTTATAAGCTGGCTTTTAATGATAACAACATTTTTAGAATCAATGCGGGTACTGGTTTCCGGGTTGTCAATTTATTTACCGAAGAACATGCAGCGCTCACTGGAGCTCGAGAAGTTGAAATTACTGAGGAACTAAACCCTGAGCAAAGCTATAATGTAAACCTCAACTACATAAAGAAGATATATTTTAACAATGGCACATTTCTAGGTGTAGATGCTTCAGCCTGGTATACTTATTTCGAAAATCAAATATTACCAGACTATGAGACTGACCCCAACAAAATTATATATGACAATCTAAATGGCCATGCCATCACACAAGGTGTGTCAATCAACTTTGATGTAGAGCTACTAAATGGCCTTAAATTACTTGCGGGCACTACGTTTATGGATGTTTACACTGAAGAAGAAATTGATAACCAAACCGTACGATCAAGGCCTTTGCTTACCGAGAGATGGTCTGGCACATGGGGCGCTTCTTACACCATCAGTAGTCTTAATCTTGGTATAGACTATACGGGTAATTTCTATAGCCCGATGAAGTTGCCTGTTTTAGGGGAGAATGACCCACGCCCGGACGAGTCTCCTTGGTGGAGCATACAAAACATTAAACTTTCGTGGACTAAATCAGGCAGCCCATGGGAAATATATGGTGGTGTTAAAAATCTCTTAAATTTTACTCCGGCAGATAATAGTATATTCAGAGCCCACGATCCTTTTGACAGAAATCTCGACCCTGACAATCCTAATCTCACATTTGACCCGTCATATGTATACACTTCAAACCAGGGAATCAGAGGCTTTTTAGGGCTACGATATACATTGGCCAAATGATACGATTTTGCTGCATATTTCTTTTAGCTATTTCTTGCTATGCTACCGCTACTGGTCAAATCAAAAGCTATTCTTTCAATGAGCTAGACAGCTTATTAAAGATTGAGTCTAAACCTGTAATAGCTTTTATTTACACCGACTGGTGCAGGTATTGCAAGGCGATGGAAAATACTACTTTTAGAAATGATGGGGTGATGAGCAAAATAGAGAACGCTTATTATTTTATCAGACTCGATGCCGAAGATGAAAGACCTGTGAATTTTGGAGGGCAAACCTATAGATTTAAACCAAGCGGTAACCAAACAGGCGTGCACGAGTTGGCTCAACTCATTGGTGAAATTGACGGGTCGTTAGAGTACCCTACCCTCATATTTTTTAATAAACAGTTGGATGTATTATATAAGAAATCGGGCTACGTGAGTGCTGAGCAATTGCTCCAAATGCTGAATATTATAGAGGCTAATCTTAATTAGGCCACCTGCATTTTATCATTGTCGTTTTCGATTTCTTCCTGACGATAATAGGCGCGTTTGAGTGAGGCAGCTAGGCGAGCAGCATATTTTCTGGAATCTGATTGAATTGATTCAACGGTACCATCTTTAATCTCTACCTGCACAGCAAACTCATCAGGAAACAAGAGCATTCTTACTATAGCCCATAAAAGTGCTATTACACCAAATCCGATTGACACGAAATTGAGATCTATAAGCCAGATTTCATCACCCATATCAAAAGAAACTGACTGAAGCATTTCTAACGATCCCAGTATAATGGCGACAATGCCTATTACAAAAAGGATCATGCCTCTAAGCTTATGTGGAGTAACTCTTTTTAAATTGATTTTGTTGATTTGCCTCAGTGCGTAGGCTTTCTGTCCCGCGTAAAACTTTTTACTCGTGATTCTGATGCCTTTAAAGTCGCTATAGAGTATGTCTTCTTCCATTGGGGTATTCTATTGGATTGAAGTATAGCAAAATAAGTGCCCTATGTTAACTAGTTATATATTAATGCATTACCTGTTGAATTTGTTTAGAAACGGTAAAATATTCTACATTTAGCGAGACGTTTTTACACTTTTTATTTCCTTTGCTTCATGATAGTTGCTAAACCAAAAGTCGGCACCCTATTTAGTTTGGGTGTTTTTATTGTAATTTGTCTTCTTATTTCCGGTTACGCTATAGGCCACTACTTATCAGGGGCAACTATGGAGTGGTATCACTATACATTGGCTATCATATTTTTTCCAATAGGTATGGGTTTGCTTTTCAGACTATTACTCGGCTATCGGGTTGTAAGAGTTGGTAAGCAAAAAATAGAGATTCACTTTCCCTCACGTTTTACTACAAGAAATTACAAGCTCAGAGACATTGTAAAATGGAAAGAAGTAGAGGTGAAGACTGTGTCTGGTACTTTTAAAGAACTGGAGATATTTTTTAATGACAATAAAAAGATAGCACTCAGTATACAAGAGCATACCGACTACCAGCAATTGAGAAAATACATGCAAAAAAAATGTAGTAAATTAAAAGTAGATGCTTAAAAACATACTTTTAGTCGGGCTGGGAGGTTTCTTTGGCAGCATCGCCAGGTACCTTGTTTTTCTTTTGATCGATAAGCGATGGAGTACGGCCTTTCCACTGAGCACTTTTACTGTGAATATTGTTGGCAGCTTAATACTGGGCTTTTTTGCCGGCATGCTCATTAGGCATCATTTTACGGAATCAGCGCGATTTTTTATTGCGGTTGGCTTTTGCGGTAGCTTCACTACCTTCTCTACATTTGCTTACGAAAACATGCAGCTGCTTTGGGAAAAACCTTGGATGGCCGCCATTTACATCATTGCGAGTTTGAGTGTTGGGTTAGGAATGGTCTTCCTTGGCTACCACCTCGGCAGAAACGTCTGATTAATCTTCTTTCTTAAACTTACCCTGCTTTACATCATTTATAAAGTTTGACCACCTCGCAGGATTAAGAAAATTATTTGGTGGGATTTTACCGTGCAATTCGTAGAGTCTCTGATAGCGCATTTGATCGTAATAGTACTCATATTCTCTACTATCGTTTACGGCATCATTCATATCTCTTTTTACTTCAGACACAACCTGATCCATACCAACCTCCTGCACATCTACATCTAAAAAGGCTCTCTCAAAATTTTCTAAAGTAGGCCACGGAAATACTACAACCTCCTCCAGCAATCTTGTTTCCTTTATCAGAAGTTGTACTAATGAGTAGGTCTTGGTACCTAGTTTAAATGGCATCACAAAAGCAGCATCTTTATAGCCAATAGAGGTGAAATTGAGGGTATCTCCCGGGTTTATGAAAATACTAAAATAGCCACTGTTATCTGACGAGGTACCATACTGAGTGCCAGATACCTGAATACTTACAAATGGCACCTCTTTACCATTGTCTGCATCCATGACCACACCAGTAAGACGTATGGGGTCTTTCTTTATTTGGGCAAAAGTAAGTGTAGACAGCACCATAAAAGATGCTGTCATTATTATAAACTTTAGTTTTCTATTTGTGAGACCAATCATATTTATCTAACGATTCTAAGCAGTTACTTAACAAGTTTATACTACCATCTATATCATCTTTATTGGCCATTTCTATAACCTGATGTAAGTGGCGTGTTGGTATTGAGACCGCACCCGATATAGCACCTGACTTACCCATGCGCTGAATACCTGCTGTATCGGTCCCTCCTGCTGTTAACAACTCAGGCTGCCATTTGATTTTATTTTCTTCAGCTATTTTCTTCATGTAGTCTACCATACGGTAATCACAAATAGTCATAGCATCCATGATTTTTATGGCTGTACCTTCTCCCAAAGAGGTCACTTTTTCATGTGCACTCGCTCCTGGTAGGTCATAAGCGATGGTGGTATCGAGGCCAAAACCAAAATCGGGGTTGATACTGTGTGCTGCTACATTAGCACCTCTTATGCCTACTTCTTCCTGCACAGTAAATACTCCATACACATCGTAAGGGCATTCTTTAAGGTTTCTAAGCGTTTCTATTAAAATAAAAACCGACACCCTATTGTCAATTGACTTACAGTTTACACAATTGCCCATTTCTATTAGCTCACGCTCTCGGGTAATAGGATTACCAACTTCTATTAATTTTTCAACCTCCTCCTTATTCATGCCCAAATCAATATAGTAATCCTTGATTTTAGGCATTTTATTTTTCTCTTCCGGGGTCATGACATGAACTGGCTTTGTTCCCATTACGCCAATAACATCCTCTTTTCCGTGTATTACTACGCGTTGAGCGGTAAGTGTTTTTGGGTCGAAACCACCCAATGTTGTAAATCTCACAAAGCCTTTGTCATCGATGTGTGTAACGATAAAGCCTATTTCGTCCATATGAGCAGCTACCATCGCACGCTTCTCATCACTTCTCCCTTTTTTGAGAGCGATCACATTACCCATATTATCTACCGATATATCATCTACAAGGGGTGTCACCTCTTCGATGATCATATTTCTAATTTTGCTTTCATAACCAGGCACACCTGGTGCTTCACATACTTTCTTTAATAATTCTACGTTTATAGCCATGTTATGTGTCTTTATTATAATTTAAAACAATACTAGATATAGTTTACCACCTAAGCAATTAACAAGCACCCAGCGAATTGTTTCTATAGTCTGCTTATTTAAACCGTCTTTGATCTATTAAGTAAAATTTTACCCGCAACAATAGCTACGATTGATGTGTAATTTCCACAATTATGATGGGCATTGGTAACAAAAACCTCTCAAATACCTCCAAAAAAGCCCCTTTTGAGACTTGGGAATGAAGATTGCAGCTATGAGGGCAAAATCAAACGATGAAAACAATGAAAAAAGTAACACATTATTTCACAGTGTTGATGTTGGCTACATTAATTGTTAGTTGTAATCAAAAAGAAGTTGATCAACTAACAGCTGAGAAACAAGAGTTAACTGTAGAGAAAGATTCTCTCAACTCTAATCTAGAGGCATATATGCAAACTTTTAACGAGATTGAAAGAAACCTCGAAGAGATAAAACAAAGAGAGGATAAAATCAATCTAAAAACTACTGATAATGTAGAGTTTGCAGAAGGTGATGCGAAATCAGCAGTTGTAAACGACATTCAGGCAATTAATACCTTGATGCAGGAAAACCGTCAGAAGATGGAAGAACTGCAGGGTGAACTAAGCAGCACTAATGCTGAATTCAAGCAGATGGTGAACAGACTCAATAGTAGATTGAAAGAGAAAGATGAGCAAGTAATTGCTATGAAAGAAGATCTCGAACAATTGAATATTGAGAAAGAAGCGCTTACCAAAGATGTTGAGAAACTAAGCTATACAGTAGATACTCTTGAGAACAAGTCTAATTTGCAAGCTAAAGTAATTGAGACTCAGAATGAGAAAATTGACAATCAGACTGAGGCACTTAATACTGGTTATGTTGCAATTGGTACTTCTAGAGACTTAGAAGAAGAAAAAGTAATTGAAAAAGAAGGTGGTGTATTAGGTATAGGTAGAACTGAAAAGTTAAGTACTAACTTAAATGAGCAGGCGTTCGAAAAAATTGACGTGACTGCTACCACAGCGATACCTGTTTTTGCCAAAAAGGTAGAACTTGTAACTAATCACCCTAAAGGATCATATGAGTTGAAAAAGTCAGCTGACGAGAAAATTCAGCAGCTTACAATTCTTAATCCTGACGAATTCTGGAAGTCTACTAAATACCTTGTAGTAGTGGTAGACTAACCTAAAGCAAGATTTATCGTACAGGTAAAATAAAAACAACTTTCTATAGTTAAAACAGTAATGAGGCTTTGTGTATACATGGCCTCATTACTTTTATAATTTAATTTAAAACACAAACTTCACTGGTGATAGTGTGTTTTAACTGATAATTATTACACTAAGACTTTTACGACCTTACTGGTTAAATAAAGTCTGGTTACCTTGAAAATAAACCAAAAACAAATGAAAACTAAAACCAACAAAAACCTAACGCTCATCTTGACATTGATGCTAGCCATAATCATTGGTGGTGTCTCATGTAAGAGTAAAAAGAAGTTAACCGATGTCTCCGATCCTGATGAAAACAAAATGGAGAATGTAGAGGAAACAGACTCTATGGATGAAGATGAGGAAGAAGAAGGCGATGAAGTTGCCATAGAAGAACCAACAAAAAAAGAGAAAGTAGAAACTAAACTCTCAGACTATTTTTCTGCTATAGCTAATGCTCCAAGTGTTGCATCTGCCAACAGAAGTATAGAAGAAGCGCTCAATTTATTTGACTCACCTGATGCTTTGGTACTGATCGTAATTGCCAATACCAATGGCAAGAAGGATTATGATAGACCAACCACTATCAAAGAATATCTTAACTATTTAAAGGACCAGAAGAAAAACATCAATCGCATTGGCACCTTTAAACTCAATGCATCAAACGAGATCACAGAACTAGAGCTAATCAAAAAATAA
>NZ_SMMD01000037.1 GCF_009711475.1 Fulvivirga aurantia | reverse complement strand
TTGCTTCCACTCGATTTTAGAAAAATTATGCTGTGACGAGTACATGCTAAAAGACATCTTATCGTTTGTAGTTTGGACATTCTCGTTGTCAGATTTTACCCCAGGTATTATCCATTTCAGATTTCTTAACATCATCAGCGATTTTTACATATTTCTTAAATGAAGACTCCTTCTTGTGGCCGGTTATATTTCTTACAACAAGCTCTTTCATTCCAAATATTAGTGAGTTAGTAACAAAGGTTTTGCGGGCTACATGGCTAGTAATAAGTCGATGCTTTGG
>NZ_SMMD01000073.1 GCF_009711475.1 Fulvivirga aurantia | reverse complement strand
GGTGTAAATACCGGCAGCCAGACCTGTGATACTAAAACCAGGAGCAGGGAGTATTTCATCAGCAGGGGCCGTGCTTTGCCCGGTATACCAATTGAAAGTGAAACCTGCTGTGGTACCATCTGCATCCACATCAATAGTTCCGTTCGGGTTACTGGTGTCGCAATTTGTTTGATCGGTTTGAGCTGTAATGCTGATAATTGGATTACTCGTAGTTTCATTGATCGTTAAAACTATAGGGTTAGCGGTACACTTGGTAGCATCATCTTCCACCACCAAGGTGTAATCACCAGCGGTCAGGTTGCTATAGGTATCACCTGTGAAATCAGGTGCAGCAATATTTGGTGTTGGCACATTGCCATCAAACCAATAGAAATTATACCCA
>NZ_SMMD01000232.1 GCF_009711475.1 Fulvivirga aurantia | reverse complement strand
ACCAATAGGTTTTTGGCAATAGCCACACTGATCAGAAACTTGCATAAAAAGCATCAGGAAAACCCAAATCATAAGATTATAATTGGGCAGATTCAAAACTTAAGAACGAGGCTAAGCTTGATTAAAGGCATGCAGGTATTTGGTGTTTCAAGCTTCTTTTTATGCATTCTGAGCATGTTTATGTTATTTCAGGATGCACAGCGACTGGGCAACTACAGCTTTGGTATAAGTATGATATTGCTGATGATATCTCTAGGTATATCACTTCGGGAGCTACAAATAAGCACCAAGGCCTTAAATCTCGAGTTAAGTGATATGGAACTTAAAAGAGGACTGTAATAAGTCCTCTTTTAAGGTATAATGTTTATTTAGTTTTTAAGCTGTCAATTTCTGAATTCTCTGCCATTTTAAAGATTTCGGGGTTAGGTACTTTTTCCTCAAACTTTACATTATCAAAGCTAGCTTCGTATCTTTTGTCACCTAATTTGCCATCTGCATATTTGTAACCTACAAACTTCTTAGGGACCTCAAGACCATTTACCTGTTGCCAATCTGAGTAAGCAAGTGCGTTATAGTTTTCGGTTTTCTCACCACTATAATACGTTACGGTATACAGCAAAAGTTCTAATTTGTAAGTTTCAGGGTTGAAATGGGCGATGTATAAATCTTCATCTGAGTCACCAACACCTTCGCCATAAGAAACTTTTAAAGCTCGGTAATCAGTGCCGTTTACTGTTTGAGTACCTAGGTCTTCGTACATGATACCCGGGTCTGAAAGTAAGAAAGGGATGCCGAAAAAGTAAAAATATAAATTGTGATAGAATCTCGCAGAGCCACTTCCAAATGACTCAAGGTTAGGTGATACCCACACTTCTTTGCCATCAAATCCGATTTGAGTGGTGTCTCTATCGATTAATACCTTTCTATTGTAAAGGTTGATTATGTGATTTTCACTATTGCCTTCAGAAGATACCTTATCATATCTTAATGTGCCAAAATTTCTCCAGGTATCAAGCCCTCCGTGCGCCTCGAGGGCTTTGGCCAAAAGCTCAGGGTACTGAGAAACATCCACTTTAATTTCATCATTATCAGTTTGGTCGCTGCTTGCAGTATTC
>NZ_SMMD01000736.1 GCF_009711475.1 Fulvivirga aurantia | reverse complement strand
GATTGTTACTAATTGGCCCAAGGTCTACACCATTCTCACCATCATAAAGATGTAAAGCTGTGACTACCGGGTTTGAACTGGAGTTTGTAACATTGATGGTAATTAAATCATCATTAGTCAGTCCTTCATTATCAGTAACTTCTAATTTAAACTGATACGTACCATTTGCTCCATTAAATGGGTCAAGTTTTAGATTGGCCTGATTTGAAGTAAACGAGACCGAGGGGCCAGAAACCTGGGTCCAGTTATAATTTGAAATAACTCCATTTGGATCATACGTAAAACTCTTAACAACGATCGTACTAGGGTTTAGAAGTGTGATGTCAGGGCCTAGTTCAATGAGAGGAGCAATATTGTTGACTTTGTTTTTCCTGACTTTAAACATCCATTCGTAAATATTATAGCCAGAGCTTAGATCATAAGTTTGGTCCCATCCGTTATGGCCTTTTGCCTCAAGCAGTGTCAGGTAAGCTGGAATGTCTGGGTCACAATTATTTAGCTCCTCCACAAGTGTAGCTGAACCAAATCTATCACCATCACCTCGGTCGGGTGGTACAGCCCCATCAGACTCACCATGAATAGCCCAAACCGCGACTGATTCAAGGTCACAAATGTCTTCTTTTGGAGCATTACCACTTATAGGAACAATTCCTGCGAAAAGTGATGGGTTGTCAAGGGCATAATCCCATATACCTTTGGCACCTAAACTAATTCCGCTACCAAAAATTCGATCAGATGCTATACTATTATTATTAATGACATCATTTACAACTTCATTTATTGAGTTTACATCCCACTGAAAGTCGTTATCAAAGTCGTTGCAACTGGAGCCAAACTTAACGTGGGGGGCTACTATAATCATCTGTAATGTGTCAAAAAAATCATTTTGACTATTATTTATTGCTCCCGGAAGTCCTTTGCCATAAGAACAAGAGATATTATTGCCCATAGCTTGTGCACCGTGCAAATAAATTAATAGAGGATAATCATTGGCAGGATCATAATCATTGGGTTTGAACAGTAAGTACTCTGTACCAGCAGGCGAGACTTCGACTGTTCTATTTAATTGGGCATAGGATAGTGCACTTACCAGTAATGAGCCAATAGTAAACGCGGTAAATAGCATAATCCTAACCATCTTTTGATTAGGGTTATTCATTTTGGTTTTTTCGTTTTGTCGTAGCCTGGTGAGGACTACTGTTGGTTTACTTAAAGTTACTCAATAATGATTCCAAAGTGAAAAATATGCGATTTAATATAAATAATAAAAGCTGCCCCAAATTTAATGAGGCAGCTTTTTCTCAATGATGGGGTTGAGTTACTCGGAGATTATCACCGCATCAACTTCTTGCTGTTTTACCATTTTGTTAAACTCAGGAATTTCATTTGTAAAAATTTCATCTAACTCATTGAGTTGCTCGTCAATTCTCGCTGAAACTTCCTTTTTAAATGCTATTGCTTGCTCTGTAGGCGCAAAATCTCCCATAGCCATAAGGCTATTTAAATGACCTAACTTATTATTTAGCCTGATAGGATAATTAAGTGGGTCTTGTCGACTTTGGTTTTTAGTTTGGTACAAGGCTTCTTCAATTGTTTTCATTTCTTCCAGAATACTCTTAGCCTTTTCATTAATCTCATCATATTCTTCACCTTCCATTTTATTTGTGACGATTTTGATCTGCTCACGGGCCTCTCTTATATTCTTAATGGCCATATTTGTTTCAGTAAGCTTGTCACGTACAGAAATTAGGAAGTCAAATTGCTTTTGTAGTTCTGCCATTGTGGAAGTGGCTCTTGGATCTTTGAGTATTTTAAAGGTAGTTTCATCTTTATTACCATCAACCGTTAGCCTTAGTTTGTACTCTCCAGGCAAAGCTTTAGGCCCATCTAATGATGCCCACCATAAGATCATATTATCAAACCCTTCTGCACCGGGGTATTTCATATCCCAAATAAACCTGTTCATACCTTCTTTTACATCAAGCTTTTCCTCCTTTTCTTTTTTGTTAGGAGCGGTTGAAAATTTGCTGATTAATTTATCGTTCATGTCCAGAATCTCCAAAGAAATGGTATCAGCCTGAGCTGTATCTTTTATGTAATAATGGATCATAACTCCACCAGGATGATTTGTACCACTGGTTTTTGAGGATCCCCAACTACCTCCACCTATTCTAAACGCTTCTTTGGGTTGGTATAAATGAAAGTTTCCACTCTGCTTTTGGCTGTTTAATTGATGCAATGGTGTAAGGTCATCAATTAACCAAAAACTTCTGCCCTGTGTAGCAGCAATCAGGTTGTCATCTTTCACTGCCAGGTCTGTAATAGGTACAATAGGTAAGTTTAACTGAAAGCTCTTCCAGCTTGCACCATCATCAAAAGATATATACATGCCGCTTTCTGTACCCGCATATAATAAGCCTTCTCTTTCCGGATCTGCTCTCATTACTCTGGTAAAATGTTCACTATCAATGCCGGATGTTATTTTGGTCCATGTTTTACCGTAGTCATTTGTTTTGTATAGATACGGTGCATAATCACCGAGCTTATATCTTGTACCTGCCACGTAAACTCCACCTTTAGTAAAAGGATCAGCTTCTATGCTATTAATCATAGTTAGTTTTGGCATTGATGGCGGAGTTACATTTTCCCAACTTTCGCCACCATTTTTGGAAACATGTATTAACCCGTCATCAGACCCAGTCCATAAGAGGTCTTTTTCGTAAGGAGACTCTATTGCTGAGAAAATAGTGCAATAGTACTCTACACTGGTATTGTCTTTTGTAATCGGTCCACCAGAAGAACCTAATTTTGTAGAATCATTGGTTGTGAGATCAGGGCTTATTACTTCCCAAGATTGGCCTTCATTTGTAGTCACGTGCAGATGATTGGAAGCAGTATAAAGCTTATTAGGATCGTGTGGAGAAAAGAATATAGGGAAATTCCACTGAAAGCGATATTTCATATCTTCAGCTCCATGCCCCATAGGGTTGTCAGGCCAAACGTTTATTGCTCTAACTTCACCAGTTTCATGATTTACTCTGGTAAGAAAGCCATCATAACTTCCGCCATATACAATGTCATTGTTTTCTGGGTCTACTGCAATATGTGCACTTTCACCTCCGGCTGTTGACTCCCAATCACGTTCTCCGATCGATCCGCCAGTAGTTCTATGTGCAATTCTTACAGTAGAATTATCTTGTTGAGCTCCGTAAATGCGGTAAGGAAAGTGATTGTCTGTCGTAACCCGATAAAATTGCGATGTTGGCTGGTTATAATAAGTACTCCAATTTTCACCACCATCAAACGTAACCTGAGCACCTCCATCATCACCAATCACCATTCTTTGATTATCTTCCGGAGCGATCCATAAATCGTGATGATCTCCATGAGGAGCAACGGAAGGCTCAAATGTTTTACCACCATCTTTTGATTTGTGATACCTTACATTTAAAACATATACGATATCCTCATCTTGGGTGTCGGCATAAATTCTAGTGTAATACCATGCTCTTTGCCTTAAGCTTCTGCTGTCATTTAACTTTTTCCAGGTCTCACCTGCATCGTCTGATCTGAAAACTCCTCCATCATTATTTTCTATTATTGCCCAAACTCGGTTTGAGTTTACAGGAGATACAGTAACTCCTGAAATACCCCAGATACCTTTCGGAAGGCCTTGATTTGAGGATATGTTCGTCCATGTTTCACCAGAATCCGTACTTTTCCAAAGACCTGAACCGTCACCTCCACTTTCAAGGCTGTAAGGCGTACGTCTTATTCTCCAGGTACTTGCATATAAAACTCTTGGGTTGTTCGGATCCATCACAAGATCGACAGCACCTGCATCTGCATTGGCAAATAGTACTTTCTTCCAGTTTTTACCTCCATCTTCACTTTTATAAATACCACGTTGGTCAGATGACTTGTATAAGTCACCCATCACAGCTGCATAAACGATATCAGGGTTTTTAGGGTGAACCCTAACTCTCGAGATATGTCTGGTTTTATCAAGGCCTATAGATTGCCATGTTTTACCAGCATCTACTGACTTAAACATACCATAACCATAAGAGACATTACCTCTCACAGTTTTCTCACCACCACCTACATATATCACATTGTTGTCCCACTCACTAACGGCAATAGCTCCAATTGAGCCTCCAAAATATCCGTCAGAAATATTCTCCCAGGTGTTGCCTGCGTCTGTGGTTCTCCACACTCCACCACCGGTGGCGCCCATATAGAATAAATTAGGCTTGCCAGGTACACCGGTAACGGCTGCTGAACGGCCTCCTCGAAAGGGGCCAATGTTTCGCCATTCTATTGCTGAATATAACTTTTCGTCATAGTCAATACTGTTAGATTTGTTTCGGTTTCTTTTTTGGCCGGGAGCAATAGTAAAGGCCAAAATCATCATAGATAGTAAGAAGTAGATTTTGTATCTCATAAAACTTGGATTTTAGAAAATTACCAACTGATTCTGGCTGAATTTAATTAAAAGTAGAGTTATAAGTTGACGCTATTTTATGAGCGGTTTCAAAACAATTATCACGTTTCAATCGCCCTCACTTCTGTACAAAACTTACTTTATTTTATAGTTTTTTATTATAAGGCACTTTAATCCCTTATATTACATATGTAACTAACTGGTAATTATTATTTTTGATTATTATCTGATCTTTCGTTTTAAGATGAAGAAAGTCATTTTTTTATGTTTAAGTCTGGTTACAGTCAGTGAGTTAGCTTTAGCTCAGAACTATTCATATATAGATAGCCTAATGCGTGAGTTGAGGGTGAGCGAAGGTGTAGACCGTGCAGAATTGTATCTAAATATTGCATGGGAGTACAGAAAATCACATCCAGATAGCACCATTTACTACTCCGAAAAGGCACTTGAGCTTACCGAACAGTTGGGAAGTAAGTATAAAGCTCAAGCGCTCAATTACAAGGGTGTAGCTTACCACTACATGGGCAATAGCTTAAAATCTTTTGAATATTATAATCAGGCAATTGATCAGGCACTCAAAACCAAAGACTCCATACAATATGCGCATGCACTAAACAGTCTCGGGCGACTTTACCTAACACAAGGTGATTTTGTAAATGCCTATAATAATTACTTCGCTGCACTTGAGGTTTTTAGAAAGAAACAAGATGTACAAGGTCTGGGGTATAGTTATAAAAGTTTGGCAGAGTTATATCAAACACAAGGCAACTATAAAAAGGCGTTGGAGATGTCTCAAAGAACCTTGGATATAAGACTGGAAACAGGCAATGTGCATGGTCAGATTTCCATACTTCTTGAAATAGCATTAATACATAAAGCGCTTGGCAATTTTGACAAATCGTTTGACTTTTATCTACAGTCGAAAATAAAAGCAGAATCAATAAATGATAAAATAAATATAGCCATCATCAATCGTGGTATTGCAGAGCTTTATTATGATGAGGAACTTATGGATGAGGCCTTAATTTTTGCTGAGAAAGCTTATAGTGCAGCAGCCAATACGCAAAATCTCAATTTGCTTGGGGGTATTTTACTACAATTAGGTAAGGTTCATTACAAACAAAACAACCTAAAAACCTCTTTGGATTATCTGAATCAGGCGGTGGAAGTAGCTCAAAAATCTCAGGAAATGGCAATTTTAAGAGACGGACATTACTTTCTGGCAAAGATTTATGAGCAGCAAAGTAATTACTCTCTGGCCTATGAGCATTATCAGCAGTATGCCGAGATTGAAAAGAGACTAAGTAGTGCAGATGTAGCGCGGACCATAGAGCGGTTTGAGTCAAGAATCGAAATTGACCAGAAAGATCAACAAAATGAGTTGTTGATTGCAAATCAAGCCAAAGATCAGGCGATAATAGGGCGACAGCGTGTGCAAAATATTGCACTTCTGATAGTTGCCTTAGTTTTATTAGCGTTGGGTGTAAATATTTATATAACCAGCCGCAGAAGAAAAAGGGCCAATGTAAGACTGTATGAGAAAAATATAAGAATCGCACAGCAGCGTGAAGAAATTACCGCCCAAAATGAGCAGATCAGTAAGCAAAACGAAAAACTGAAAAAGCGTAACGATCAGCTGGCTGAGATTAATAATGAGAAAAATACATTGATGAATATCGTAGCTCATGACCTTAAATCTCCATTTAATAGAATAAAAGGACTGATTGAGTTGCTAAGATTGTCAAGGCCAAACGATGAGCAAAAAAATTATATCAATTTGCTCGATGATATAGCTCAAAACGGGACGGATCTTATACGAGACCTTCTAGATGTAAACTCATTTGAGGAGGACAGCAGGAAACCTATCATCACGAAAATCGATATACACAATATCCTTTTAGAAAAAACGAAGCTGTTCTATGCCGAAGGAAAGTCTAAAGGGATAGAGATTAGAACACCTAGCGTAGAAAGTCATTTATTTTTCCGGTCAGATAAAATATATCTATCTAGAATACTAGATAACCTTATCTCCAATGCTATAAAGTTTTCTTATAACGACTCAGTGGTTATTCTCAATGCTGGGGCTACTCAAGATCATGCGTTTGTATCTATCAAAGATCAGGGGCCAGGATTTAGCGAGGAGGATAAGGAGCATCTTTTTGTGAAGTTTAGAAAACTAAGTGCCAGGCCTACTGCTGGGGAAAGTTCTAATGGCCTTGGTTTGGCAATTGTAAAAACACTTGTTGATCGCTTAGATGGAGAAATAGAGTTAATATCAAGGCCAGGCAAAGGAAGTGAGTTTATCATTAAGTTTCCTGTAAAAGCAGAGGTGGCATCAACTACATAGTTTTCTTCTCAGACCATTCTTCTGAAATTTTTTTCACTTACTGATTAAACCTTTTTCT
>NZ_SMMD01000181.1 GCF_009711475.1 Fulvivirga aurantia | reverse complement strand
ATTGATGTAAGTAAGAGGATAAATAACAACTATTATCAGGCTCATCCCTATAATTTTATGGCTACCACGTATTTAGACGATGGCCTTTATTCTCAATCTTTAGAATACTATCAAAAGGCACTTGATATATTCATTTTACAAAAGGACACCATGAGAATGGCGCATGCCTATAACAATATGGCCAGAACTTTTCAATTTAAAGAATACTACAGCGAAGCCATAGAATACTTCGAAAAAGCACTTCTTATCTACAAAAAAGCGGATGACATTGAAGGAATGTCTCTTGTTTACAACAATGTGGGCTATATTCTAAAAATTCAGGAAGAGTATGCCAGTGCCTTAAGCTACTTCAGAATGGCCAGTACACCGCAAATCAGAAAAACCTCTCCTTGTTTTATAAACTACCCAATCTACAACATCGGTAGTGTCTATGTAAAATTAGATAAGCTTGACTCTGCTAATTTGTATTTAAACGAAGCCTTAACGGAAGCCATTAAATGTGAAGATAGTTACCTGATAGCTTTGAGCAGATTTGATTTAGGCACTCTTTATGAAAAAAAGGGTGACCTGGATGGTGCACTTGAGCTCTACCTTGAAGCTTTTGAGATAGCTGAAAACACGTCTCTTAAAAAGGAACTGAGCCAATTCTCGGAGGCTATTTCTAAAGTGTATGAGAAATCAAACAACCTGGAGAAGGCTATTTACTATCTGAAGATTAACAGAGATATACAAGATTCACTATTTAATAAAGGAAACCTTCAAAAAATTGCTCGCATAGAAGCGCAGTACGAATATGAAACTTTACAAAAAGAACAAAGAATCAGAGAAGTAGAGCGAGAGAAAGAGCTGCAGCGC
>NZ_SMMD01000847.1 GCF_009711475.1 Fulvivirga aurantia | reverse complement strand
TTCCGAATCAACAAGCTGAACTATCCTTCTTACTTCCTAATCACCCCAGTCAGAAACCTATTTTTCAGGCGCCTTTTGCTGGCAAAGGGGTCTACTTAACCATCGAAGTCGATGATGTAGATGAAGTTTATGAAAAGCTGAAAAGCAAAGGCATAGCCATCGAAATTGACATAAGAGACGAGCCCTGGGGAGACAGACATTTCGCTATCACAGACCCAAATGGAATTGGGATTGATATTGTAACATATTCAGCACCGGAATAGAAATAAGGATTGGCTCAACAAGCATTAAAATCGATTAAAATACCCAAGGTTAGGTATTGACTGCAGAGTTTCAGGTAAGTAATTTTATTGTATAATCTTTTAAACACCTGATCCAATGACACTCTCTAGAAAATTTATTTCAATACCAAAAACGGAACCCGTACCTATTCATATTGGAACTACGGAAAGAACATTTTTTCTTATCAACACAGAAAAGTCAGATTCCGGTCTTGATATCTCTGTTCAAACATTTAAGCGTAATGGCAGTGTTTCAGAAATCTGTAAATTACCGGCAGGTGATGAAGCATTCATTACTGCTACCGAAATTTCAATTGCCGCTTTAGATTCAGTGTCCGAACCTGTAACAGTGGAAGCAACTTATCTCGGGTAAAGAAGTATTCTATAAAATTCCAAAAAGAATTTCTATTTCTAAAACTCAAAATGGCATTCCATTACTTTGTGGTATCAAATATTTGTGTGACCAATCTTCCATACTTTTTTTACTCGTTTTAAAAGTGCCAATGCCATAACATTCTTTTCCTCCTTCCTGCAATTATCCTCTCCTGTCACTACCTTGAAGTAGTACATTCCGTATAAATAAAAAACTCAAGAACCATGAAGAAGCTATACCTCACCCTGGCGATCATCGGGTTTATTTTACCCAGTGTTTTAGTTACCATCGAGTCTGTAGAAACTGGTAATATTTTGCTTTACGCTCATTTGATGGATACAATAGAGGGAATGTTTGCCAACAGGATTTCTACGATATTTATGATCGACCTCCTATTTGCTGTGTTGGTATTCTTCATATGGTCATACCATGACGCCAAAAAATCGGAAGTCAAGAATATCTATCTGGTATGGCTACTGACTATGCTCTTTGGCCTCGCTGGAGGGTTTCCTCTTTATTTGTACATGAAAGAAAAAGCTAAAACCGAGCGTTAAGCTTCAGTACTTCTAAATTTTAGATACCTTCACCCATTAATAGTTTAGTGTAATTTCTATGCCAACACCCTCTCTCAGGTTTAGAGAACTATCAATCAATGATGCCAAAGATTTGTACGAAATCTACTCCGACAGGGAGGCGATGAAGTACAGAACCAGCAAACCTATGACGTCTAAGAGTGATGCAGTGGAGTTCATAGACAATAAAAATGTTACTACAGAGCGGTCTCAAATTTTTAGAAAGGGCATTATTTTAAATGACACAAAACAGCTCATTGGAAGCGTAATGCTTAGCATCGATCATGATACACCCCACGCATGTGAAATTGGCTATTCCATCGGTCGCCAATACTGGGGAAGGGGCTACGGAAAGGAAACTGTTAAAGAGCTGTTGCGCATGATTAAAGAAAAATATGACTTTAAGGAAGTGATTGCATGGTGCCACCATGAAAACCAGGCCTCGCTTAAAATATTAAATCAACTCGGGTTTATTTACACAGCCCAAAACGCTGAAAAGACTATTTCCTGCTACAGAAAATATGTACAATAAAAATCTTAAAGCGCACACCGAAATTCTCATCTGAAGTTAAAACAAGCACATCCACTTATACGTATTGATAGGTTAGTCAATCTCATTTTGTTACGTGATCAATGAATCGCATCCTTGTAACCGGGGGCACAGGCAATTTAGGCAAAGCCATTGTCGCATTGTTAATAAAAAATAATTGTGATGTAACGGTATTGACCTCTCAAAACTACCTACCTACCACTAACCATGTGAGTTATACTTATGGCAATTTAGCCATAGCCAACAGCCTTTCAGGGTTAGAAAACGCTTTCGATATTATAATCCACTGTGCGAGCAATGCATTAAATACTGCAGCGATCGATATTGAAGGATCTCAAAATCTCATCAGTGCCATATCAACGAGCAGGATCAAACACTTCATTTACATTTCGATTGTCGGTGTCGATCAAAGCAGTTTTGATTACTACAAGAGCAAGGTTTATGTAGAAGACTTTCTAATTGCATCGGGCCTGCCCTACTCCATCATTCGAGCCACGCAATTTCACGATTTTATATATCATTGGTTGATCAAACCAATCGATACAGGCTTAGAAAACAATCTCCAAATCCCGTCAGACCTATATTTTCAGTCTATCGACAAAAATGATGTGGCCCGAAAGGTGCTGGAATTGACAACGCTAGGACCAATCAATAAAACAATAAACATCGGTGGCCCTGAAGTCTTAAAATTTGAGCAAATGGCTGAGGCTTACCTATTTCTGTTAAAAAGGCAGAACAAAATAGAGTTTGTTCCACCAATAAGTGAGATGCATCGCTTATTTACCACGAAAATTAATTTGTGCCCGAGAGCCAAATATGGAAAAATTTCGTGGTGTGACTATTTAAGACAAACCCTGGTTGCAGACAGTAAACCTATATTATAAGACTTCAAACACCCTGATGCTGCTCTCTGAGCAAATCATTGACTGTCTTCACCGGGTTGAAGGTTTCTATTGGCACTTCAACAAAAAGGGTGATCCAATCTGACATGGCTCCGTTCCACAGGCCGGGTAGCTCCAAGGCTTTGAGCGATTTGCCACTCTTTGACTTTTCTGTGATAAAACCTGTGTCCGGGTCTACATATTTAGTAAGGTCAAATTTACTGCCATTATGATCTTTAAACGCACAAATGAGATCTACAGGATTGAAGTGAGTGGCCGATTGTAATGCGCCCTGGGCTTCTTTGTCATCTGGGTTAAACTGCGATGTTTCTACAATCTGCAGGCTATTGGAGCCGTCTTTTTCTTCTATCCAAAAAGGGCCTCCTCCGGGCTCTCCGGTGTTGGGCACCATACCACAAACTCGCAAAGGTCTGTTTAGCTGTTGTTTTAAATAGGTAGCTTTTTCATTAATCGACATAGCATCATACCCAGATTTAAAACTAAGCATGAGCTTATCTTTAGCGAAAGCTTCGATCTCTTTCAGTTGATTCTCATTCACCTCATTTTCCAATTCTCGCACGTAAGCAAATAGCTTTTGTTGTGTATCGATCAATAAACCTCCCAGCGCCTTTTTATACTTTACAGTGGGCTCCTTGAGATGGTCAGGCACTACATTGTCTATGTTTTTCACAAACACAATATCGGCATCTATCTTGTTGAGGTTTTCTATCAGCGCCCCATGCCCTGCGGGTCTGAATAAAATGCTTCCGTCATCTTCACGAAACGGTTCATTGTCAGGTGTAACAGCAATGGTGTCTGTATTCGGGTCTTGTTGCGAGAAGTCTATTGTAAACTTGTCATAGCCCTGCTTTAGTTCTTTTACATGCTGATCAAAAGCTTCCTGATGCTCGGGAGAAACCGTAAAATGAAGGTGCACCTCTCCGTTTTTGCCTTTGGCATAGCGTTCTCCCTCTGCGAAATGTTCGGCTGTCGCTGTTCTGGCATCAGTGCCATATTTATGAAACTCTAAAAGTCCTTTTGGCAGCTGACCATAATTTAGTCCTTCCGGTAAAAGCAGCGCCTTTACAATCTCGTGGTATTTCTTATCTTTTCTGGCCTCCTCGAGCGTTTGGCCATTCTTTTGCATTTCTTCATCGAGGGATTTGGCAAAAGCGAAATGCTGCAAGTCATCAAAAAATTGGGTAAGAAACTCGTCATTTTCTACTACAGACTCATCTTCTTCCAAAAAGGAAAATAAACGCTTAAACATCCTACTCGCAGCACCACTTGCGGGCACAAACTTCGTGATATGATATTGATCAGCATTCCGCTCAAAAGAAGATATATTTTGATCCAAATCATCATCAGATAACCTAATAATGCCATCACCCACAGTAGCCGGTTTAGTGATGGTGAGATAAGGGAATCCATTTTTAAATCGGTCGAGTTGTTGTTCTACCCGGTCGATTGATTTTCCCATTTTTTTAATATCGTCTTTTAGCACTTGATCCATTTATTTTCTCTGTTAATGTTGTTTTAAAAAAGTGTAGATGCGGCTTTTATGTAACTCTGCTCATAGGCCCTGTACAAATTTTTCCAATCAAAGCATTCTGATAAATCCTCTGATTTATTTCGCATATCTACACGAGCTCTGCTGCTGTTTTGTATAAACTTCAACATGGTACTACACAAGTCTTCAGCAGCTTCATCAAAGCTCTTGTTCGCTCTTTTAACTATGAAAATACCATGTTGTTCATCTCCAATGGGCACATTTTTCATATAATCTCCAAAACCGGATAAATCTGAAGTAACAGCAGACACCCCACGTGCCAGGCACTCAAGTGGTGTGTAACCCCAAGGCTCATAGTAACTAGGGAAAACACCCAGATGGCAAGCCCTCACGAAGTCATCATACTCCATACCAAACAAAGGATTGGTAGAAGAAATGAAGTCTGGATGATAAACGATTTTCACATTGTCTTCTTTGTTATTTACAAGGTTTGAGCAACGCAAAAAATTCAGAATCTCATCATTGTTATCATCTACCAAATTATGTGTGACTACTGGCGGCAATTGGTCAGTTTTCCATGATTGTATAGTGCGTCTGTGGCGCAATTTCCAGTAATCGTCAACCAATGCATTAAGGTCAGGTAATTTATAATCGCCTTTGCTTGCGGCCGATTGACGGATAAGCCTTTGCTTTACCTGCTCTACAATTGCATCACTATTGGTGTGAATTTTATCGAGCATAGCTCGTGCATTTAACACATCCGGGTTGATGGATTGAACCGGTTGTTTGGTCACAAAAAACATCACCACTGTTAGAGGTGAATTCATTTGCTTAAGATGATGGTTGAGCCTGGCCAGCGCCTCTAGTGTGAGGTCATAACCTTTATTGGAATACTCAAACCGCCCTGACGTAAAAAAGTATAGTGTCTTATTAAGATCGAAAGAATAGCTCTGAAAAAAGTGGCCCATCACAAACTGCTCAAGCACATCTTTGTATTTGTGATGTAGATTTTGCACTTCATGCACTACAGAAAAACGCTCGATATTAAGCCCATTGGGCAAAATAAGATCAGGACTCCGGCCCAGCAGGTGCAAGCACTCCTTACCGGTAACCTCACTTACCGTAGTAAATACATGAGCGCCATGCACACAGGCTCTTTCAAGCATTACATTGGCTTCAATATTGAAATTTTTTGCCTCACTCTGCCAGTCCATAAATGGCAAATGATCGTAAAACTTAGGGTCATTCATCGCCAAATAACGCCCGAGCAAGGTAGCATGAGTAGTAAAAACGGTTTGTAATGGCACCTGATCTCTCCTGAGATTTGGCAAGGCAGAAGCGGCCATCCATTCATGAAAATGAGCCAGTGGCTTCACCTTATGTTTCAATGCTACACGGGTAAGCTCAGAAAGAAAAAGGTGCACCATGTACCCAAACGCCAACACCTCATCCATCAACGGATTGTGTTGGTTGAAATCTATCCTATGATTTTGCCAGTAATAATATTTGATAGTGCCCAGCTCATGGTAAACTGAGAAGTGATTGAATAAAATCGTTTTTGGCCTACCTGAAACCAGCCAAAACCCGCTTTTAATATCTAAACCTTTGGCCCGACAGTTGTCGATGGCCTCTTTCAGAATTTTATGCTCAAACTCACATTCTTCAAAGTCGGTGCTGGCTTCTTTTTTAGCATACGGCCCAAGCAATACATAATTTTCACCCCAATGCCTGGCCATGGTAGGTACTTTTGACCTGATAACAGTGTAAATACCTCCTACCTGATTACAAACCTCCCAGGCGATTTCGGCCAGTAAGTGCTCATCTGCATTTAGTGTATTGCTTTCTGCCATATATTTTTTATTTGCCTCTATAGAATATTACGCGACTTTACTTCCTCCTCTAATTCTATTTTAAGTTAAAAAATGATTTCAACATCATTCTATAAATCACCAAATATCATTGGGTCTGATAAAAAATACTCGGGGTACTTAGTGTAAAATGTACAATAAGTATCTTAAATTGTATAAGAATTGACACCAACCCAGCCTTTCGACTCATTTAAAAAAATGTAGAAAGGTGCATGTTGAGCTGTTGACCCATTTTACAGAAAAGGGAGACATGATGGAAGAAACACACAAGGAAACCACAACACAGAAAGACACAGAGTTTGAGGGGAATTATATTGAGAAATTTAAGGATGCAGCCGAGGTTGAGTATTACCCTGGTGAGTTAATCAGCTGGAAGCTAAAAAAGCAATCTTTAAAAATATACGCCAAAAACACAGTTTTACAGCTAAGTATCATTGATCAGAAAATACTGAAGTTCAGGTTTTCTAATGATGGCTATTTCGAAGACGATTTTTCTTACGCTATCGACCCGGACTACGAGCATGGCGATAGCCGCTATAGGTTTGAAGACCAGCCTGATCATATACTTATAAAAACTGCACTTCTGAAGTGCTACATATCAAAAAAGCAGTTTACAATCAAAATCTGTAATGAGCACGATGAGGTCATTATGGAAGATGAAAAAGGCTACCATTGGAAAGAAGAAAAGAAGTTTGGAGGAGATGTTGTAATCACCACGCTCAAATCTGATCCTAGCTACAAATATTATAGCCTTGGCGATAAAACAGGTCGCCTCAACTTAAACGGCACCAGACGTGAACTATGGGGTACAGACTGCTACGGCTATGGCAATGAAACCGATCCGGTTTATAAAAACATTCCATTTTTCACCGGACTCAAAAATGGTCGCGGTTACGGTATTTTTTTAGATAATTCTTTCAGAACCTTTTTCGATTTCGGAAAAGAAAGAAAAGAAGCCCTAAGCTTTTGGGCTCAGGGTGGTGAAATGCGCTACTATTTCATTTATGGCCCTGACCTACTCGATGTAGTGAAAGAATACACAGAACTTACCGGAAGAGCACCGATGCCACCCAAGTGGGCGCTGGGCTACCACCAAAGTAAGTGGAGCTACTACCCTGAAAGTACCGTAAGGGAGCTGGCCGATAATTTCAGATCAAAAAAAATCCCATGTGACGTGATCCATCTAGACATCGACTATATGGATGGCTACCGATGCTTTACCTGGGACAATGAGCGATTTCCTGACCCAAAGAAAATGATCGCTGACCTTAGGGCTGAGGGTTTCAAAACCATTGTTATTATTGACCCGGGCATTAAAATCGACCCTTATTATCCGGTGTACCAGCAAGGGGTTCACCACAATTACTTTTGCACACGCATGGATGGTGCCCGTTTTAAAGGTAGCGTTTGGCCCGGTCCGTGCCACTTCCCCGATTTCACCAATCCGGAAGCCCGAAAATGGTGGTCAGGTTTATTTAGCGGCCTCGTAAATGATGGCATAGCCGGTGTTTGGAATGATATGAACGAACCTGCTGTGTTTGAAACAGGCACCTTCCCTCGGGATGTAAGGCATGATTATGACGGCCACCCGTGTAGCCACCGAAAAGGGCATAACGTGTATGGTATGCAAATGGCGAGAGCAACTTATGCCGGGCTCAAAAGATTTAATGGTAATGAACGCAGTTTTACCATCACCCGATCAGCTTTTGCTGGCATCCAGCGGTTTAGCTCTGTTTGGACTGGTGATAATATTGCCACTTGGGAGCATTTGAAAATTGCCAACGTACAGTGCCAGCGCTTAGCAGCCTCGGGAGTTTCTTTTGTCGGTTCAGATGTAGGGGGCTTTATAGGCTCACCTGATGGTGAATTATATACCCGCTGGATTCAACTGGCTACTTTCCACCCGTTTTTTAGAACACATTCTTCAGGCGACCATGGAGACAAAGAGCCCTGGCAGTTTGAGGATAAATACCTGAGCATAGTAAGAAGGTTTATTGAGTTGAGGTATGAATTAATGCCTTATTTATACACCACTTACTGGCAGTATGCAGAGTTTGGCAATCCGATGTTAAAATCAATTTCTATGGTTTACCAAAATGATACAGAGACCCTCAACCGGGAAGAAGAGTTCTTGTTTGGTGACCATATCTTGGTTTGCCCGATTTCTGAGAAAGGTGCCACCAGTCGCACCATGTATCTGCCCGAAGGCCAGTGGTTTAACTATTGGACACATGAGGTACTGGAAGGAAAAAGAGAAATAAAAGTAAATGCGCCACTAGATCAAATACCAATTTTTGTAAAGGCCGGAGCAGTGGTGGCCATGCAGCCAAAAATGCAATATGTCGATGAGTTCGAGCCGGAAGCACTTACATTAAACGTGTACCCTGGCAATGAGCCAACAGCATCGGTACTTTATGAAGATGATGGCCACACCAAAGACTTCGAAAGGGGTGTGAGTTTGGTGAGAACTTTCATACAAAAGCATGACGGCAACTTATATACGCTTACGCAAACAACCGAAGGAGATTTTGAGTCTGGATTTAAGCAATTTGAAGTGATTTTACACGGTTTAGCACACGCACTGGAGACTGTAGATGTTGATGGTGAGTCAGTGGCTTTTCTTCAGGAAAGAAATAACATAAAATTCATGATACCTAAACACTTTAAAGAGATAAAAATCGAATATTAGATCACCTAAACCACGACCCCAATGAAAGTATTAATGATTGGACCCGCCAAGTCAGAAATTCAAAATTATGGATTAGGCCTGGCTACAGAAAACATCGCCAAACACCTAAGTGCCAAAACAGAATTGACCATTGTTTCTCCAGCACAAGTAGCTGAAGCTGAAACGGTTGAAGAGACTGAAAATATGACTATTGGTGTACAACGTGTTTTGCTTGACACAAAAACTGTAGATGCTACAGCGGTTCACATTAATATTTCTTCAGCTCTTACCCCTTACTTTTATCACAGTCAGGCAAAAACAGAAACAAAGGACGAGTCTGATATTGCGCTGGAGCTACAAGATGCACTGCAAGCCTATAACCAAAGTGTGATCGAGCGTACGAGCTCGCTGGAATATGACGTAATTTATGCCCACGATTGGCTGTCTATAGGTGCTGCATTGCAACTCAAAGCCAAATACAATAAACCATTGGTGCTGCACATACACGCCCTCGATTATGACCGGGTAGGAAAAAAAACCGCTTCCTGGGTCTTTGATTTGGAGAAAGAAGGCATGCAAAAGGCTGATCACATCATTGCTGTGAGTAACTACCATGCGCAGGTTATGCAAAAAGTATACGGTATAAATGAAGATAAAATCACGGTGGTACACCTTGGGATAGATCCAGCTCGAGCAGCTGCTTACGAGTCTCCCTTTAAGGAGAAAATTATACTCTTTGCCGGCAGATTGAGTCAACAAAAAGGCATTTTCACTTTTATAGAAATAGCTGAAAGGTTACTGGCCCAAGATGATAATCTGAGATTTATCGTAGCGGGTGATGGTGAGCTTTCACAGGAAGTGGTAAGCAGGGTAAACGAAAAGGGACTACAGCCATATTTTAATTTTACCGGTCTTCTGGAACGTGAGGCACTTCATGGTTTGATGAAAGAAAGTAAAGTAATGGTCGTTCCTTCCGTGTCTGAGCCTTTCGGTCTTGTAGCTCTTGAAGCAGCGCTAAACGATCTTCCGTTGGTCATAAGCCCGAATAGTGGCGCTTCTGAAGTGTTAACAGGTGCTTTTATACCAAAATCCGACAGTGTGAATGATTATGTAGAGCAGGTTGAGTTGGTGCTCAGTGGTTCTAAAATTGTGAAACAGGGTATCGCTGAAAACACTGAAATGGTAGCACAAAGAAAATGGGCACATGTTGGAGATGAGATATTTGATATTATAGCTGCTCAGCATGAATAAGTTTCAGGTATTACATTATCATTTTACGTTGAGCTTTAAAAACCTCTCTTTTCTGGAAGTTGGAAAATCGGGCAACTTATCTGAGGAAGAAATAGATGAAAAACGATTTGCCGAGGCTTTTGAGAAAGAAATAAAAGACAAGCTCTCTCACCTGATCAATCACCTAAAAGAAGGTAATCAGGTGCTGGTATATTTTAGCGCGCCTTTTCTGAGTCATTTGGCATTGCAAAATGTGGCTACAATAAACCAAATCAAGAAGTACCTGGATGCTGGTCAGGTTGAGCTTATCGGATCCTGCGCTTATCACTCGCTGAGCTATTTGTGCCACAAGCAGCTATTTCGCAAAGAGATTGAGCTTCATCAGCAATCTTATCGAGAGCACTTTGATCAGGAAGCACAGTTTTTTATCAATACAGCAGGATTGTATGACAACGACCTCTGCAGTTATCTTCATGAAATAGGATACAAAACGACTGTCGCTCCTGCGAATAGCTGGCACCTATCCGGGGTAACCCCGGGTGAGGTACATTGGTCTGCCGGTGAGCAGCCACTTCAGGTTATTTTGGCCAACGGTGACCAGCATAACAGCGAGTATGTATCCCTGGCCGATGGCTATGGCTCTTCTTATCAACAAAAGGAAGTTCAACATGCAGGCATCTATGAGCTGAGAAATAAGCTTTCTGCGCATCAATCAAAAGACATATACCTGGCGAGTATGCCCCTGAGTTCTCCGGAGTGGGTGTTACCCATCACCTATTACATTTCCGGCCCGCTACAAAAAGCCCTGATCAGGGAGATAAAGTCGCTGATCGATGCTCATGCTGATAGGCTATCGGATGATGAATGGAAAATACTTATGCTTTTATGTCAACCTGAGAAACTGCTTAACCTCAAAGACGGTACAGATGAAAACCCCTATCAGGCCTTTATTTACAGCATGAATATACTCACAGCCATAGCCCTGCGCCACACATAAACATCCCCTCTGGGGACTTTTTGCGGTAAAAATATATTGTATTGAGTCATCCCCCTCCACCCCCTCCTGTTTGAGGATGACTTATATAT
>NZ_SMMD01000631.1 GCF_009711475.1 Fulvivirga aurantia | reverse complement strand
CCTTTTAGAACGTCATTCCCACGAAGGTGGGAATCTCTATCCCTTCGCTGCGCTGTAAGCGGGGCTCTCACCAAACAAAAACCTCAATCCTGGGTTGTTAGGGCAATGGGTCAATCTAATGCCAACATGATAAAAAAAGCTGCTAAAGGCTATTTCCAGAATTTCAGAGAAATGACAACCTGGAAAGAAGACGATAGCTGGCTCACTAAAACAGGAAAAGTTCTCTTAGATATACTTGGAGTGCTTACGCTCATTGCCTTCAGTCCTTTTTTACTGTTTGCTCTTATTGTCGCATTTGTCGTTGCCTTATGATTAGCCGATTTAATCACTACAGCTTTCTCATCCCTCTCATTGTATTTTTAGGGCATCAGCTCCTTGAGATCATATTTCAGATAAGGATTACTTTCATTGATAATTACGTAGATCCCTTTTGTATGAGCGCACTGGCTTTGCATTTATTAGCCGCTGAGCGTTTCTTGTTTTTTGATGATGAGTTGCGGGTAATCGATGTTATTGTTACCACACTATTTCTGGCATTTGTGGCTGAGGTGGTGTTCCCCTTTTTTTCTTCAAGATTTGTCGCAGATGTTTACGATGTACTGGCGATTGCAATCGGTTCTGTCTGGTTTGTACTCACCAGCAAAGATTTTAAACGGAGCAAGTCTTAAGCACAACCATCATCCTTTATGGGATCGTGCCCCCAATTCATCAACGAGTATCTCCAGGTGCTTTTTTCCACATCATCTTTGGGTCCTCCTTGTGAGCAATGACGTTTGATATACCCTACCACTTCTGTCATGTGATCCCACTGATCATCGCTAAGATTGTCTTTATTGGTGTTCTTAATTTTTACAATTTTCCTTCCTGACTGGTGGCCTGTTGATTCGCTACCATCACTGTCACCAACAGATTTACTTTCTTCGGTATCCAGCCACTCTTCCAGTTCTTTGGGTTGCATGTTTACAAGCTCTCTCCACTCTTCCCAAATTTCATCTCGTGATTTTTCTGACATATCTCTTTCTTTAAAACACTAACCTGAGTTAACTAGAAAAGTTTTATAGGAAAATCGCAATAACAATATCAATAGTGATTGTGTATTTAATTAAATCAGCTACCAATAAACTATGCTCAAAAAGGTATTAAACCCTATTCAAAAATTCATTCAAATTGAAAGCTTTAGTGGCATACTGCTTTTTGCTGTCACAATCATTGCGCTGCTATGGGCCAACTCTGGTTGGGCGTCCTCTTACGAGGCGATCTGGCAATATAAAATGGGCTTTACCTTCGGAGACTTTAAACTCATAAAACCACTGATCTTATGGGTAAACGATGGCCTGATGGCTGTTTTCTTTTTTCTGATTGGGTTGGAGATAAAGCGTGAACTTCTGATCGGTGAGCTAAACTCACTAAAAAAGGCTACCCTCCCATTACTGGCTGCTGTAGGTGGTATGCTTGCACCACTCGCTCTTTACCTTACCTTAAACACCAACCCGCAAACCGCAGATGGTTGGGGTATCACCATGGCAACAGATATTGCCTTCACACTGGCAATCATCAAGTTACTGGGCAATCGTGTGCCATTAAGTTTGAAGATATTCCTCACAGCTTTTGCCATAGTAGACGACCTCGGTGCTGTGTTGATCATCGCCATTTTTTACAGTGGTGGTATCAAGTGGATGTTAGTTGTGTATGCACTGGCTATTTTGGCGGTATTAATTGCTTTGACAAAATCGGGAAAGTATACAAAACAAGTGACTATTGTGGCTGGCTGTGTGATATGGCTACTTTTTCTAAAAGCCGGAATACACCCTACAATCGCTGGTGTGCTACTTGCATTTACTGTACCCATTAAAAACAAGATTGAAAGCATATTCTTTGCAGAAAGGGTAAGCGAAATCGCTTCAAAAATTGAAGAGTCAGAAACTACAGATACCCCTCTACTGTCAAAAACACAGGAAAAAGAGGTCAAAAAACTGAAGAAGCTCATTAAGAAATATAAGCCTCGATTACAGCACCTGGAGCATAAACTTCACGAATGGTCAGCTTATGCAATCATGCCGATTTTTGCGTTGGCCAATGCCGGAGTAGCTGTAAGTACAGATATGGAAGTAGAAACCGGGCTGATTATAAATATTGCTTTAGCCCTCCTGGTGGGTAAATCTGTAGGTATCATGTTGCTATCATACCTGGGTGTAAAATTTAAAATCGCTTCTTTACCTGATGAAACTAACTTTACACAGATTTTAGGTGTGGCGATTTTAGCCGGTGTAGGTTTTACCATGTCAATTTTTATCGCCAACCTGGCATTTATCGGAAATGACATCTATATAGATTCTGCCAAGATTGGGATTATTCTCGGCTCGATTCTTTCGGGTGTAATAGGTTATACACTATTGAGAGTTACTGGTAAAGCCAAGTAGATTCAAAGTTATCCCTAATGGGCGATTATCTGCCAGAGTAATCAGTACTTGAACTTATAGCCAGCAAGTTTGATCAGTTTTTCGCTACTTACTTTTTTGAAAGGTTGAGGCTGGTCATTAAATGTTGGCGGTTGTAAACCCAAATCATTTGCGGCACTTTGATAAAAGCTTTTTCGTGTCTCCTGCTTTGGTGAACAGGCATTGAAAGTCTCACCCCAGAGACCTTGATCAATTATCGCCTCTATTACACCCAAGCAATCTTCAAGGTGTATCATATTCACAGGGTTGTCAGCACCTAATAGATCAGTTTTTCCTGCCAAAAACCGACCAGGATGTCTCTCGGGTCCGTACAGTCCGCCAAAACGCATAATTGTTGTTTCAAAAGCTGTTGATTGGGTAAAAATCTGTTCCATTTTCAATAATGGAATACCGCTACGCGACAGGCAATTTACGTCTGCATCCTCCTCAGTCACTTCCTGATTACTGTTAGGGTAAACACCCGTAGAACTAACGAAAAGCACGTGTTTCACAGAACCCTGTGCGTAGGATCTGATAGTTTCAAGTTGCAGCTCATAGAAATTGGGTACTCCTTCCCTATTGCGAGGTGGAAGATTGATAATCAAAATTTCTGAATCAAAAAAATCTCTGGCTTCACCCACCAAATCAGGTTCGAAAGATAAATGATAGGGCTTTATTCCGACATGCTCTAGCTCCTGAAGTTTTTCTTTCTGGGTAGTACTGCCCTTCACGACAAAACCCCTTTTTACCAAATACTCTCCCAATGGAAGGCCCAACCACCCACAACCCAAAATGCTGATTGTTTTCATGTTGTGAAATTAGGAAATATAAGCCTGGTCGGCATAGAATTACACGAGCTTCATTTTTTTGACTGTAAATTTTACACTCCTGACATAGGGTTGTCGCTCACAGTATTTATCTTGATCAAAAATCATTGCTTATGGAATTTGTAGAAAGTCATAAGGTTTCAGAAATACTCAGCAGCTACCCTCAACGCGCGAGAAAAAAGTTACTTGAGCTCAGACAGTTGATTATTGATACGGCCACCGCTACGGAAGGTGTTGAGAAGCTTTTAGAAACTACCAAATGGGGTGAGCCTAGTTATGTTTCCAAAACAGGCAGCACAATACGCATGGACTGGAAAGAAAATACACCAGATAAATATTATTTGTATTTTATCTGCTCTACAGAGCTTGTTAATACCTTTAAAATACTCTATGGAGAAGAACTCCAATATCAGGGCAACAGAGCCATTGAGTTAAATGTAAATAGCACTTTACCAAAAACACCTCTAATAAAATGTATTACGCTTGCTCTCACTTATCATAAGGTAAAGCATCTTCCGATGTTGGGTGTTTAGCTTTTATGCGATCGGCAACCTAACGACTTACATCTACCAATTTACCATTCATATAGTGGTTGACACCATCACGAGCTTCTGTTTCTGTATCTCTGTCATAACCTAATGTAAAATTCTTAAGGTCAGCTTCTTTCAACACTACTACGACTGGTTTGCTGCCATTGCTTCCATAGTAATACACACGATTATTGTCTTTAGCATAATATCGCTCCATCAATTCAAAAGTTATCGGATCAGCTTCTTTTACTTTAGCCAGGGGCTCTTCATCTCTATAAAAAAGAAGGTATACATTTTGGCTATCTTTAATATACATCCCATAATCGTTCTCCACCACTTCAACAGTTTCAAGATCTACCCTCACCTGTGACTTCTTTGAGTAAATATAGAGAGCTTCTCCATCGCTCAGCACGCCCTTATTTAAAAAATTAACCTTGTCGGGGTCGTTTTGAGTAAGAACTTCGTTTTCGTAGTAGATATGATTGGCATCTTTTGCATAAAGGCCTGAAATGTACTCAAAACTACCTGCGTCAGACCCTTCCATCACCCTGCCTTCAAATATTGCATGTTTGTTGTCTTTCCAATAAACTGGCGATTGATAGCCCAGTGTATCTTCAGCATCGTTTATTACCGGCCCCAGGCTATCTGGGTCTGCTCCTTCTACCACCCTGCCATAGTAATACACCCTGCCATGGTCTACTGCATACTGGGAGTCATCTATAATCTTAAATGAAGCGGGATCTGCATCCTCAATCGTTTCTCCATTGAGGTAAACATTACTTTCTCCTATAAAATAGCCAGAGTTTGGGATACCCCGTTTTAAATTCATAAGCATACCAGGAAACCCATAAAGCGTGCAAATCAACAATGTAGCGACAGAAAAACCAATCAGCCATACATTGGGAGTCATCCCGAAAAACTTATAACCCAGTAGTTTATAAAGCACAAAAATTATCACCGGATAGCCTATAATGAATATGGCCGTGAGAATGGATGACAGTCGGTCTTCAAAACCTCTCGAAGCCACCAGCATGGGTGACATCATGATAAGAAAACCCCAAACCAGCAATAAAATGGCAGTAATGATGTTAAAGGCAGTATT
>NZ_SMMD01000865.1 GCF_009711475.1 Fulvivirga aurantia | reverse complement strand
AACAGGGGTTCGATTCCCCTACGGGCTACTTCATAAAAACCCTATCAGAGTGATCTGAGAGGGTTTTTTTATAAAAGGCAAAGGGTAAACTGCTAGGTTTATCAAGTTTGTCACATCGTTTTTCTACACAACTAAAATCTTCTTAATTATGAAAACCTGGTACAACTGTAAAGTAAAGCACAATAAAGAAGCAGAGGATGGTATGTTAAAACAGGTTACTGAGTCATTTTTGATTGATGCAGTTTCTTATACCGATGCTGAAACAAGGATAAATGAAATAGGTGCTCAGGATTTTAGTGGAGAGTGGGGCGTAACTCAAATTACTAAAACAAATATAGTAGAAGTAGTGCCGAGCGAAGAGGCCGAAACCTGGTTTAAATGTAAGGTGAGCTATTCTACATTAGATGGAGACAGCGAAAAGGAAAAAAAGATAAATACTTATATGCTGGTTTGCGCTTTGCATGTAAAACAAGCTTTTGAAATGGTCGAGCACCATTTTAATGGTATGTTGGTGCCTTACGATGTGCCATCAATTACCCAGACAAATATTATTGAGGTTTATCCATATGAAGCAGATGAAATTCCTTCTAACCTTAAACCACTGTCTGAAGTAGAACAAGGCTAGGCCAAGCGGACATATTGTGTAGACTTCAAAAGCTGTTTTTTAGTAACCGAAGTCAAAACAAAATACTAAGTTTATTACTTAAACTTAGTATTTTGTGTATATGGGGGTTTGTAGAAAGGTGGGGCGATTTAAAATAGAATAACAATATAATATGATAGATATAACAAAACAGAGAACAAGAGAATCACGAGCTGCCATCGAAAGGCTTTACATTACAATGAGACACCTTTTTATCAGAGGGTCGTACAAGCCGATGGGCGTTTCTGGTCGCTCACTTATTGATGCACTCCTTACCCTCAAACCTGAGATTTATGGTACGATCGAAGACCCCGAAAAAGTAGAACTAGATGGTTTGCTTTATGTGATTGAGCGACTTCCAGATGGTATAGAAGAGTGTCGCTTTATCAAGCTTGTGGCTCGTGAAGGCTTTGAGGAGGCCGGGCACAAGATGATCATTCCGCCAAAAAGAAGAAGAAATTGCTTTAGAATAGATGAGAATCGTATCTATATCGAAATGACCCGTGGGCGTAGCGATATTTACGATATTCTTACTCACATCACTTTTCTCTGTGTAGAAGGTGAGAAAATCAAAAATCATAGCCTCGATCAAAAAGGAAGGATAAAGGACGATTGGAAGAAACTAGAGGAAGTGGTGAAGCTGGAAGACGCTGGCGAACCGTTTGATGAGAAAAAAGCTGTAGTCTATTTAAGTAATTTCTTAGGTAGAACGGTAAAAGAAACCAGAGAGGCGATTAAAAAATTTAGCAAGGGTAAGAATAAAAACAGTCTATACCATATAGTGTATTGGCTAGGCAAAACTGCCATTGCAGAACACAAGAACCAAGAAGATAAGGAGGTCACCTTTAGTGCTAAACTTAGAGAAATTGTCGGGCATCATATCTACGGTGAGCAGTGGGCCAATAAAATAAAGAAATGCATTTATGACAATAAATGGAATAGAAGACCAATCCACGTTATCAGTGCTAATATGCATAGCTTTTTAAATGCCGTATATGGTTTCGGAGCTCTCGGGATGAAGAAGTATCCTTCTGTAGAGAAAATGGCTATTGAGACAGGTAAAGACGAAAACAAGGCACTAGGAGAGAAGATAAAGAAATATGCCCTAAAGCACGGTCTTATTGAGATTGAAGATCAGTCGGGTACCAACCTGCCTGTACAGTTGATCGATTTGACTGCCATTGACATGGAAAAGTTGCCTGCTGAAATCAGGCCTTCTAAACCATTAGAAGATAAAGACAAACCATTGTTGGTAGTAATGGACTATGCCTTTGGAGAGCAAGCATTTGAGTGCCTTGATGAGCTACTTAAGCCTTACGAAACTGCCGGAGATCTGGATGACGTAGAATTGAATATGAAGTCAATAACCATCATGGGTAAGGCAGGTATATTAAAGGGTGACAAAGGCGATATTATGATACCAACAGCTCATGTTTTTGAAGGTACTGCCGATAACTACCCAATTGAAAATGATTTCAGTAAAAAAGATTTTGGAGATCAAAAAGGTGTATATGAAGGCCCTATGATTACTGTGTTAGGTACTTCATTACAGAATAAAGATGTATTGAATCACTTTTTAACCAGTACATGGAATGCAGTAGGCCTGGAAATGGAAGGTGCACATTATCAAAAGGCGATTCAGTCAGCGGCTAAAATCAGAAAAAGTATCACTGAAAATGTGGTTGTAAGATATGCATACTACGCTTCAGATAATCCGCTTAAAACGGGAAGTACACTAGCGTCAGGTAGTTTAGGTATGGAAGGAGTGAAGCCAACCTACTTAATCACAACCCTTACGTTGAAAAAGATATTGGGGTAAGAGAAAAGCCTTAAAATATAAAAGCCCTCAAAGGATGTCCTTTGAGGGCTTTTTGTTTTTTATCTGATGCTAAATTTATTTAGCGTTGATAGTAGGGTAATCTAATACATTTACCAATGGCACTGTCGCATCGAACTCAGCATTGATTTTTGCTATAACTTCATTGGCAATGATTGCAGCACCTCTTGGATTAGGGTGTACACCATCTGTTGACCAAATGCTATTGAATAATTCCTCTTGTGATAAACTTAAAGGAACTAAATCAAAGCCACCTACTTTAATACCTAATTCACCATCCGCAGCTGATTGAGCGGCTGCGCTTAAACCTAGCGCTGCTGCTTGAGCACCACTTAGACCAAAAACATCGGCAAATAAAGGACCGATGTCTAGTAAATGAATATTAGGTCTAGCAGCTGCCTCTGTAGCTATTATAGTATTAAATGTGGCATAAGCCATAATAACATTAGTTTGCTCATCGAAAGTCAGTGTAAATTCATCTGGTACAGGTACTCCAACACCAATAACTGAAGTTGGATCATCAGGATCCTGTAAACTTCCTATTGTACCCAAGGCTGTAAGGGTAAACAAATCCATAGACTCCGCCTGTCTAATACTTGGTAGGCCAAAGCTTGAAAGGTCAGATAAAGACTCGTCAGTGATAACTGGAGGATTGTCTCCTTCTACGAATGAGATTTGCCTTCTATCAGCCTCTTCTTGGGTAATTACCATGGCCGCAGCTAGATTATTCAATCCATTGTTGTAATCAGAATAGTTCGAAGTAACGAAAGCTGCTGTTTGTGCATCCAAAGGAATTAAGTCAACTCCCCCTGATATATTTGTTACGGTTTGAAAATATGGAATAAGAGTTATAGGTGGTATATTCAATAATATTCCATCGGCACCATTGGCAGTTAAGGCATCTAAGGTTGCAGATAAGGCTGCACCAAAAGTACCTGCATCGGTAATTGTTTGTGGATTCATAGGATCAAAATCTTCTCCTGCAGCACCCCCATTTATAGCATAGCCAAGCACATCATTATTTCCGGCCCATAAAGTGAATATTGAACCATCAGCACTTACTGCATCTTCCAGTATTGACGCGGTTGCAGAAGATTGAAAGGCACCATAAAAAGGATTTAAAGAACCATAACCTTTAGCAGAAAGATCGATTAATCTCGCCCCAGGTACACCAAAATTATTGAGTGCAGCACCTGTGTTTGATGAATTTGTCAATGCACTCCCTTCTGTTGTTTGAATGGCATCAGCAACTTCAACACCTTCTACTTCAGCTATCGCGGCAAGTGCAGTTTCAATGTCGATAAAGGATTTACCCTCAATCATCATATTTTCATCAACTCCACCAAATCCGTTGCCTGAAACAATGTCCGGAATGACGAAGCTACCACCACCTGCAAGCTCTAATTGCCCTGCAACAATGCTTGAAAAAGAGTACTGCTGACCTTCTGGATAAAGAGCGGCATCTGCAAAGCCTGCAGTTAAAGAGTTTCCAACCGAAATGTAAGAAGTGAAATCTGCAGAACCGGAAACAGCTACCTCTTCGGGTGTCGTGTTTTCCTCAATGCGTTGATCAATAAGATCTTCTTCAGAGTCGCAGCTAAATGAAAAGACTGCAAGCCCTAAGCTATATAATAATATTTTATTAAGATTTTTCATCTTTTATACGTCTTGTATTAATTAAAAAATTCGTCAAAGGTGATACTCACATAGTATAGTGCCCCGATACGAGGGTTACCAAATGAAGTAGTATATCTTTCATTTAGAATGTTTGATCCACCAAGTTTAAGCACAGACTTCAAGCTAGGTAGCTTATAGCTTACCTGAGCGTCTAATGTACCGAATGCAGGAATTACTCCCTCTCCAAAAGAAGATTCCCAAATAAAGGCATCCTGCCATCTATAGTTAATTGAGAAACCGAAGTTATCAGTCACCTTTCTGTTAGCGAACTTGATGTTGTACTTCCATTCTGGCGTATTAAACTGAGCTCTAAACCCTTGCTCTCTCAATTCCTCAGCATCCATCAACTCATTGTAAGAGATATTACCTCCTAACTGAAATCCTCTTGGTAAAGAATATTCAGCTCCAATAGCCCATCCCTGAGTATTTACGGTTTCTTCTGAGTTTACGTCAAAACCATATCTTGCTGTGTTAGCTGTTCCAGCAGCAATGCCATTAGGATCAGCTGGACCATTATATAATGGAGTTTGTCCGGAACTTGTATTGTTAGCAGCAGTTTGTACTAGATCAACTTCAACAATAAAATCAGTGTATTGGCTGTAGTAATAGTAAGCGTCAATTAAAAGTTTATTTTGGATTAAGCTTTTATAACCAAACTCGTAAGTACTTACCTTCTCAGTTTCGAAATCGAAATCATCCCAGGCAACTAATAAACTGGCATCGTTCTCCCTTTGGGCTTCACTGACACTTTCCAAGGTGTAAACGGTGTTGTCTCTGAAGTTGAACTGGTCAACTAATGCAGAGTTACTACCTACAAGTCTTCTTGTAACTACATCTAGGTTGATAAATTGATCCTGCGTAGTAGGAATTCTAAAACCTCTCTGAAAAGAAGCTCTTAAGTTATGGTTTCTGTTATCACCCATTGTGTAAACTGCAGAAACTCTAGGCGAGAACTGACCATCAAAGTTTTCATTTTTATCATAACGAATTGAACCAGTTAAATCAAGTCTTTCGTCTGCTACAGACTTCTGCAATTGTAAATAACCACCAAATTCGTTGATGTCAAATTCATCACCAGTATCGATATTTTCTAGAGCAAATAGAGTACCGCCAGATTTTAGATTATATCTTCGGAAGTTACCACCAACGATAATTTCCGCGAAGTCAATCTTATCAGCAAAATTGTACATAAACTCTCCATGGTATAAGCTAGTTTCATCTAAGAACTGCGCACCACCTTCAGAAATAGGTGTTTGACGTAGTCTATCAAATGCCTCATTATAAGTATCACTACCAACTTCTAATCTATTAGAATTAGCTCTGGCAAATGCATGAGCTTGATCTACCGATTGTCCGCTAGAACGTGCTCCGGCAAAGTTTGAAAAATACTCAGGGATATATGTTTCAGCATTAATTAATGAACCTAAAGTGTTGGCAGCATAACTATCACCAGCATCTTCCTGTGTAGTATAACCTCTAACAAAGAAATTAGTACCTCTTAATTCTAATTTACCTGTCCAAATAGAGAAATCATCAAGAACAAAACGGTCATTAGCCGTGTAAACCGTACTACCATAACCAATATTGTATTGACCAATTAACTCTAACTCGTCATTTAATCTGTAATGTAAAGCAGTACCTAGTTTTAAACTTTCTGTAGTATTATCTACAAACTCTCTCTCGGTAAATCCTAGTGGAGTGAAGTTTCCATTTTCTCCATCAGGGTAAAGGCTACGTGTAGCTGCAACCTGAGCTGCTAAAGCCTGGTCCTCAGCAGAGGCACCTGGAGCAGTTCCTCTCGCGATAACACCGTCTGCCACAGCACCTAAATTGACAAGGGGCTCACCATATACATTTACACCATCGTAAGTTCTTACGTTATCTCTGTATCCATCAACCGTTGGGTCGAATTCATTGCTATTTTCTACAAGACCGCTTTGGTTTCGGTAATCAACACCTCTCCAGTCATTGGCTCTTAAATATGAAGCTGTTACTTTGAAGGCCACCTTATTATTAAAGGCTTTAGCATAGCGTAATGCATAGTTGTGATAGACAGACATATCATCGTCTTCTTCATCAACATGGTTAAGACCCATTTTAGCAGTGACGCTTAAGCCCTGGTATTCAAACGGGCTCTTACTATTCATAAGAATAATACCCTGAATTGCATTCGGTCCATAAAGAGCTGATGCAGCACCAGGTAAGATTTCAACGCTTTCTAAGTCAAGCTCATTGATACCTACAATGTTACCCACTGGGAAGTTAAGGCCAGGAGCCTGGTTGTCGATACCGTCAATAAGTTGTACAGTTCTGGTGTTTCCATTAGCTCCAAAACCTCTAGGGTTTATAGATGAAAATGTCATACTCTGCGTACTTACATCGATACCTTTCAATGACTTGATCGCGTCATAAAAGTTAGGAGCAGCAGCCTCTCTGATTGCTCTGATATCCATCTTTTCGATAGAAACAGGAGACTCTAAAATACTTTCTTCTACTCTGGATGCAGATACTACTACCTCTTGACCGAGGAGTGTAGCTTCTTCCATAGTTACATTAAGTACACTTTCACTTTCTGTAACTTCGATTTCCTGGGTCTCAAATCCGATAAAGGAAAATTGTAGAATAAAAGGCGTAGGCACATCAACAGAGAGATTAAACTCACCATTTGGATCTGAAATTGTACCGGTAACTTTACCTTTTACTACGATGTTTACACCGGCCAGCGGATCACCTGTGCTCAGGTCGGTTACCGTACCTGATATTTTGGTGCTTTGGGCGTAAGAAAAACTGACACTTCCTATCAAAAGAAAAAGGAGGAAGGTCATTTTAGTAAAAATCTTCTTCATAGGTTCTGGTTTAATTTGGTCAAAACAAAAAAATGTTAATTGTTAATTAAGCAAAACATTTGCTTAAAATCATCTAAATCTACAATAAATTATTTTAATATAGTAGGCATGCATACGATTTAAATACCGTTTAAAGAGGGATTTGCCCATTGCCATTATGAGTTGGCCTCTTTCTTTACATGTTCTACCAGCTTGTCACAGAGATTATTCATTTCTGAAGCCATAAATTCATCTCCGGTACTGTTTAGTATACTTTGGGCCATGCCACCAAGACAATCAATGTAGAATCTCTTCATCTCATCAACCGGCATTTCTTTGGTCCATAGATCTATGCGCATGGTATTACGCATGTTAGGGTCCCATAATGAAATGTTGATGGCAGATGTTTCTTCAGGGCCATCTTCAGGTTTTTCTGTTGCATCCCACATGATCTTTTCCGGGATATTGTCCTTATCTAAGGATATGTCGAAATTAATCTTAGATTTTTTCATTTGTCTGTTTATTTAAAATCAAATAGCTGGCAAGTAACGCTTAATTTCGTCATTTGCCAGCTATCTATAAAATGTAATTTTTGATTATATTTTCATTTCTGGAATATCTCCTTCTATTATTAGTTTGCCTTCTGTAGCTTCCTTAATCTCATCGACAGTAACTCCAGGTGCCCTTTCAATTAGTCTGAATCCTCCATCTGGCTCTACGGTAAGTACGGCCAAATCTGTCACTATCTTTTTTACACACTTTAGACCTGTAATTGGTAAACTACAAGATTTGAGCAATTTAGAGCTGCCCGATCGACTGGTGTGTTGCATGGCAACGATGATGTTTTCGGCAGATGCTACTAAATCCATTGCACCTCCCATACCTTTTACCATTTTGCCAGGAATTTTCCAGTTGGCTATATCACCATTTTCTGATACCTCCATGGCACCTAGTATAGTAAGGTGCACATGCCCACCTCTTATCATACCGAAGCTTTCGGAACTATCAAATAATACCGAACCAGGGCGCATCGTAACAGTTTGTTTCCCAGCATTAATCAAATCTGCATCTACGTCTTCTTCATGGGGGAATGGGCCAATTCCCAAGAGGCCGTTTTCCGACTGAAGCACAACTTCTATATCATCCGGGATATAATTGGCTACTAGCGTAGGTATACCAATGCCAAGATTAATATAAGATCCGTCTTTTACTTCTTGTGCAATTCTTTTTGCTATTCCTATTTTATCTAATGCCATGTCAATTATTTCTTTTCGGTGATAGTTCTTTGCTCAATTCTTTTCTCATAATCCTTACCCTGAAATATTCTCTGTACATAAATACCAGGTGTATGAATTTCGTTAGGGTCAAGTTCTCCTAAAGGCACAAGTTCTTCAACCTCTGCAATAGTTATTTTGCCCGCAGCAGCCATCATTGGGTTAAAGTTTCTGGCGGTTCCTTTAAAAATGAGATTACCCGCAGTGTCGCCTTTCCACGCCTTTACTAAAGCGAAGTCTGCTTGCAGCCATTCTTCGAGCAAGTAGTTTTTGCCATCAAACTCTCTTACTTCTTTTCCTTCGGCCACTTCCGTACCATAACCTGCAGGAGTAAAGAAGGCAGGGATACCAGCACCACCCGCTCTGATGCGCTCGGCCAGGGTGCCCTGAGGTATGAGGTCCACTTCTAACTCACCAGCTAAAAGCTGGCGCTCAAACTCTGCATTTTCGCCCACATATGAGCTTATCATTTTTTTGACCTGTCTTGTCTTAAGCATAAGGCCAATTCCAAAATCATCTACACCGGCATTATTTGATATACAGGTAAGGCCTTTTACACCAGTTTTAAGTAAAGCCGAAATAGCATTTTCCGGTATACCACAAAGGCCAAAGCCACCTAGCATAAGCACAGCATTATCTTTTATATCTTTAACTGCAACATCTGCATTTTCTACAACTTTGTTTATCATAATTTGGGGTTATGGTTTTATAAGTTATTTCTTATTGAAAGTAAATGTGATCTAAATGCCGAAAGAGCATGGCCCTTTCTAAATACGACCAAAATTTACTTATTTAAAATGTCAATTGCCAAGGTTTTGTCTGCTTGGAGTTGCTTTTTGAGCGCTTCGATATCTTCAAACTTCGTCTCGGGTCTTATTCGATCAACAAACTGAATAGATAGTGTTTCTCCGTAAATTTCTTTGTCAAAATCTATGATATGCACTTCGATAGATCTATTGAGGCCACTTACGGTAGGCCTAAAGCCTATGTTGAGCATTCCCTTATACATGCGGCCTTCATATTCTACAAAAACGGCATAAGCACCATCTGCCGGAATTAACTTATGTCTAAATTCTATTTCAATATTGGCAGTAGGGAATCCAATCATTCGACCAAGTTTCTCACCTTTTACAACTCTTCCCTGGAGTAAATAGGGGTTGCCCAATAAGTGAGCAGCCGTGCTTACTTCTCCTTCAGTGAGGGCATTTCTTATTTTTGTTGAACTTACCGCCACATTGTCTACATCTTGTCGGGAAATCTCTTCAACATCAAAGCCGTATTTAGAAGAGTTTTTTTTAAGGTGTTCAAAACTACCTTCTCTATTTTTACCAAATCTGTGGTCATAGCCAATTACCAATTTTTTAGTGCCAATTCTATTTACAAGCAAGTTTCTGATAAACTGCTCACTGGTAGTTTTAGCAAAATCTTTAGTAAATGGTATTCTTAATAAATGGTCAATACCTTGTTTTTTAAGTAGATCGGCTTTTTCCTCAAAAGTGTTAAGTAGCTTTAAATCAGTTTGTTCTGGATAAAGCACTAATCGTGGGTGAGGCCAATAGGTGATTAAAACGGTTTCACCACCATATTTTTTCGCCACCTCTTTCAATCTGGAAAGAATCGTTTGATGGCCAACATGTACACCATCAAAAGTGCCACTGGTGACTACGGCATAGTCTAGTTTATTGAAGTCTTCTATGCTGTGGTAAATATTCATTCCTCCTTTTGCGTTATCTCTTCAATTGTCTGTGCATTATCTACCTTAAAATCACCGATTCTTGTTCTACGCAGTTTGCTTAGGTAAGCTCCTACGCCCAAAGCCTGACCAAAATCATGCGCGAGGCTTCTAATGTAAGTACCTTTTGAGCAGACAACTCTAAAGCTCACTGCATTATTGTCAATAGCAGTTATATCAAATTCAGATATTTCAACCTGCCTCGATTTCAGCTTAATATCTTCACCCTTTCTGGCGCTTTCATAAGCTCTTTTGCCTTTTACTTTTATCGCAGAAAACACCGGAGGTGTTTGTTCGATTACCCCTGTAAATTGAGTCGTTTTAGATTTTATGTCACTTTCAGTAATGTGAGATATATCAACAGGTTCTGTTGGCTCAGTTTCTAAATCGTAGGAGGGGGTTGTTTGTCCAAGTACAAATTGGCCAGTATATTCTTTTTCCTGTGCTTGAAATTTTTCGATTTGCTTGGTCATTTTGCCTGTGCATAAAATCAGCAAACCTGTAGCAAGGGGATCTAAGGTGCCGGCATGACCGATCTTCTTTACTTTAAGGTGATACCGTAGCTTTTTTACAACATCAAAAGATGTCCAGGTAAGTGGTTTGTCAACTAATAAGACTGATCCTTCCTGATTTTGTTGCTGCATATTTACTAATTATATGAAAGTGGCTACAATACCTACAAAAGCTATCACGAAACAATAGATGGCAAAATAAACGAGCTTTCCTTTTCTTACTAATCTTATCATCCAGGTGCAGGCAAGCAGCCCGGCCACAAACGCGGCAATAAAACCAGCGATTAAAGCGAGAGTTGATATATTGCTGCCTAAAGTAGTTCCACTATCCATCAGTTCTAATGTTTTAAGCAATGCAGCTCCCAAGATAGGGGGGAGTACCATTAGAAAAGAAAAACGTGCTGCTTTTGAACGGTCAACGCCCAAAAATAAGGCTGTGGTAATTGTACTACCCGATCTTGATATACCGGGCATAATGGCTATTGCCTGTGCCAAACCGATGATTATAGATTTGCCAAAAGTGACACTACCATCTTTGGGCTTGGTGTAATGCGAAATGAGTAATAACAAGCCGGTAACAAATAGCATGGAACTCACCAATAAGATTTGGCCGCTAAACAAGGCTTCAACCTTGTCTTCAAAAAATACACCGACTATAAACACCGGTATCATTGAGACGGCAATTTTGGCAATATATTCCGTGGATTCATTCCACTTAAAAGCAAACAAATCTTTGATGAGCGTTAAGATCTCTTTTCTAAAAACCACGATTGTACTCAATGCTGTAGCGGCATGTACAATGATAGAAAACAGCAAATTATTGGAAGTTTCCAGGCCAAGTACGATGGCACCTAGCTCAAGATGACCACTACTACTTACGGGTAAAAATTCGGTAAGACCTTGAATGATACCAAGGATGATAGCCTCAATCAATGTCATTACAGACTATTTTTTAGGATTATGAAGAATGGCAAACAATTCAATAATAAAGCCCAGCATAACTATGATAGGACCTAATGTAAGGCCAAGAAATCCAAAACCGTGCGGTTCAGAATCTACACTCATAGTTACAAAGCCTATTACTAAAACCGCCAGGCCTAGTAGCATGAGTTTATAATTTTTCTTCCCGAAAGGTAGTTTGTCGTTTTTCTCCATGTTAAAGTATTGTTGCTCTGTTAGTAAAGTTCGTCCAGAGACATTCTCAAGTATTTTTTAATTGCTTTATATGTACTACTAAAGCCAATTAAGCTGCCAATAACAAGTAATGAGGCAAAAAGGATAAGTATCTTATCTGTTTCTTGTAAAGTAGCAAGATCCTCAACCCGATCGTTGGCAAAATTCATTAATATAAAAAGCATTAACGAGGCTATTAAGCCCGCTAAAGCCCCATGAAGGCTTGCTCTTAATAGGAAAGGCTTTTGTATAAAACCCGGTTTGGCACCTACCAGCTGCATGCTTCTCACCAAAAAGCGTTGGGAAAACAACGCCAGTTTGATTGTGTTGTTAATCAACATAACTACAGTGAGTAACAAAATAGCCGCAAAACCTAAAAGGACGAGACTAATCTTAGTCATGTTTTTATTAATGCTGTCAACCAGGCTTTCGATGTAGACAACCTCAAAAACTCCATTCATGTCTTCAACATCCTGCTTTATATTTCTAAGCTTCTCATTTTCCTGAAACTCAGGGGCTATTTTAAGGATGTATGC
>NZ_SMMD01000835.1 GCF_009711475.1 Fulvivirga aurantia | reverse complement strand
TTGATCAATAACAATCGTAGCTACATCGTCTAACGAGCTTTCTATGCCATCTCCTGTAAGTCTAAATTCAGGAAATGTGATTGTAACCTCTGGTGAGCTCAATATACTCATATCAACAATAAGCTGACCGGAATACGTGCCGCTATTAGCTGAGCCTAGTGTTGTTATAAATGTGGCTTTCCCAGTAGCCACGGTTTTATTGATGGTGTTATCCATAATGAACTCTCCAATGTCAGCTAAAGGTCCTGCTTGATTAATCACGTTAGTTAAATCTGCCTGTGCAGTAGCAAGTTCAGCATTAGCAGTATTTAATGCATCCAACGAGACGTCAAAAGCTGCTTGCAGTGCACCTCTTGGTGATCTCACCTGAGCTAGTCGCTGCTGCATACGATCGAGTGCCGATGTATAATACGCTAATTTTTGCTTGGCATATCTTAATGGACCATCGGCCTTTGTTGCAGCAAGAGCCTTCGCAATAGGGTTTGGAATACAAACGTCTATGCGTGGGGTAAGGCAACCACAACTTCTAATACATGGATACCCACAAGTAAAGAAACCACAACTTCTGCTACACCAACCCGGGGTGACACATGGTGCCGGACATATATTCGTGCAAATCTGATCATCTAACAATATGCCGGCAATCTCATTGGCTATTCCTAAAACAGCGCTGTTGGCATCGGCAACCTGGCTCTGTAAACCGGCAATTGGAGCGGTAAAAGTAGCAATTTGGGCATCAAGGAAATCAAGTTTGCCTTTATCGATTCCAAATTGACTAAGTGCGGCATCAGCAGCTTTATCAGCAAGTTTTACAGCTTCACGACCAGCCAAAATAGCCGCACGCGTGGCTTGAGAAGCAAGGTCCAGACGCTGTATTATTTGATTATCAAATTCTGTTTTAAAATCTGATTTAAGGCCAAAAGTCACTGTTAATTCTGGATCGCTAAAACCGGCAGATAGGGGAGTGACCACACCATAAACAGTTGCATTTAATATACCGGCTGCTCCACCGCCACCTCCGGTCTGAGGCAGCATCTTACCATGTGCTACCACATGAGCCCCGGGATCAAGTTTTATGCATGGTATCGTAATACATTTAAAACTTTTATCCGTAACTGGAATTGTGTTTACAACAACTCCCGCCTGCGTGCCTTCATCAAAGACACTTAATTTTGAATTGATTTGTGAAGGCTTTAAACCATCAAGTATTGCCCCCCAATAACAACCGCTGTTATCCGGGTCAATCACATATTCTATTCGTAGAGATTTTCCTTTTACAGGCACCTTGATGTTGATTCGTGTCTTTGTACCATCCTTGGTTGCCCAAAAATAAGCCGGTAACCTCTCCATCATACTTTTAGCAATCTGCTTGGCTGTGTCTTCCGGAATTATAGGGAGGTTTGCTATCAGCTGATCCAGACCATCTGCCAAATCCCCTAAAATACCATTAGCTGGTTTTAATGGACAGGCAGCGCCCTCAATAACTCCTCCAATTGGATTTAAGATATCATTGAGAGTTAATGATTTAAGATCTCCATAAGTAGCTGGAGGAAATGATGCCTCGAAAGAGGGAGCCAGCTCTTCTATAGATTGTACGATGACATTAACCCCAAATGGGATCCTGTTTATCAAGGTCGTATCTGTTGTATTTCTAACGACAACATCCATATTAAAGTCGTAACTGCTCCGAACTGACTGGTCTAGTGGGGTTGCCAGCGTAAGGAAGTACTGATTTCCTGTACCCATCAGATTGAAATCTTCAGTGCCGACTCCCGGGTTAGTATCATCAAATTCGAAACGATAAATTGAGGTAACTGGATTGCCATTCGCTTCCAGATAAAGTACTGTATCTCCTACACTTGTATTTTCTTTCAGCTGATAATCGTAAGAGATATTAGGAGTATAGTATCGATATAGCTGTCTCCAATCCTCTGAAGCATATTGCTTGGCGCGAATATCATGTATTTCTCCTCTGGAAAATATAAAATGCATATCCACACTGTCTTTCAGCCCAGCGGCATCTTGAGCGACAATTCTGAAATAAAACTCTGCTTCAAACGCGGTACCATCAGGATCGCCCATACGTATGGCGCCCGTTTCGTCTATAGAAACTGATCCTTGCCAGTCCTCATCCACAGGTATCCAAAAAATATCATAAGCAGTAACTCCAACATTGTCACTGGCTTCTACTGTTGTTAATACAATCTCTTCTCCCACGTCAAAGGTGGCAGATTGCTTCATCAATTCAGCTTTGTTAAGAATGGTAGGAGGTGTTATGTCAGCAACAACTATGTATAATTCTACATTGGTTTGATTACCAACTTCATCAGTGGCCTGAAATTTTAGCGTATAAGTACCGAGATCTTCTACTGAAAAATGATCTATGTCAGAAAGCACTTCCAACACAGTTCCATCATCATCAACCGCTGTAGCTGTTGGTAAAGTGTATGGTATACCCTGACCAACAGTAATCGTCTCACCGGGCACATGTCCACCACTGATGGTGATCGAAGGGGCTATTACATCTGAATTAAGTATAAATAAACTGTCTGCAGCGCTATTGCCGGCTGGGTCGGTGGCCTGATAGTAAGCGACCGACAATCCTTTCGCAGTTTGGTCAAATGTTCCAAAATCTATTGACACAGCAAGTGTATCTCCGTTGTCATCTACAGCAAATGCAGTTGGCATCGCTATCGTAGAGGCATTGGTTGTGTACACGGTGTCAGCTACTTCAAAACCATCATTGAGAGTAATTACCGGTGGTAGCAAATCAACGACTGCGACTAAAATGCTATCAATAGCAAGATTGCCAGCGGCATCTGTTGCTGAGTATATAAATCGATAATCCGTTAGTGTTGAATCGTTAAATGTTGATGCATTGTAGCTATCATCTTGTGTAATCGTTACTTCCACCAAACTATCGACATTATCCATGGCAGTAGCCTCTGGTATGGGCAGGGCCATAAGTCTCTGTAACTGTACGGCATTGTCACCATCATATCCATCAATTGTCAATACAGGAGCTTCAATATCTGGTGGAATACTGGAAGCAATTGTAACCGAAAGAGTATCAGAATAAGAGGCATCTTCACTGCTTATCGCTACAATTTCAACTACGCCCGTATCCAAAGGGGTAAGTATACCTTTATCATTTATTGTAGCAATGCTTTCGTCAGAGCTTGACCATAATGCCAATGTATCTAATTCATTAAAAGGCATCATTATGGCATTGTAGATGTGAGTCTCTTCAAGAATGACGTCCGCTTCTCCAAAAATATGCAATCCGTCAGGGGTTTCTTCATCAGGGCGATCTGGCTCAAAAGACAGCTGGATGCTACCGGCAGCACCACCGCCATCCTGTGCAGTTGCAGTAATGGTCACCTGACCATTACCATATATAGTTACAAGCCCTTCTTCGTCAACCGAAGCAATATTTTCATCATTTGAAGTCCAAACTACGGTTTTGTTTGGTGCATTGGCCGGAAGAATATCCAATGTCAAAGGCATAACGTCCTCAGGTAATTCCTGATTAAGGCCTGAATAATCAAGGACACTTACACCTAATGATTGAATAACAATCGGGGCAGCCGGAGATGCGCCTAAAGCATTTGTCCAGCTAGAGCCATTATATACCTGAAACTCACCTTGCTCACCGCAAGTATTACAGAAAATTATAGAACCCGTTGCCGGATTATTTATTTGATCTCTAGCGTCTGCGGTCATGTCTCTTACCTGTCCCAAAGACCTCGCATGTAATGCGTAAGGAAGGCTATTTAGTGGTGAGGTCATTGAGATATTGAAATCGCTACCACCATTTAAGTCAATTGCAGATTTTATAGTGAATGTCCCGGCACTCCAGTCAATATTTTTGAATATTCCGGTAGTCGCATTACCTGTACCAACCAAAACACTTGCCTGACCAAAAACAGGTTTGACAGCAGTGAAAACCTCCTGGTAGACGGTGGTAGTACTATTTGCGATGGTAATTTGAACGGCTACTTCATGATCATGTACAGCATTTCCGATACCATCTTTAACCAGAATTTGGTAGTTGAAGACAGAAGGTGCTTGCGCGATGGAGAGAGAAGATAATGAGAGCAGTAATAGGGTAAGAAACGAACGAATTTTAATTAAAGCCATCCGCAAGTATAATTATTTTTTCAAAAAATTAACACGTATTTCTTATATATTCGACTATACGGTTATACTAGATAAGTTCAATTAATTGAAAAAAGAATAGCTCAGTGTTATGCTAAGGGTGTTTTAAATCGTTTAAACGAGGTAAAAAATGATTGTCTGTCTGTAGAGAAAATTATACACAAGAAATAGTACAATTATTTCACCTCGGGGTTTACCCAAAGATGACTATACCAGTGCCAGTTGCCTTCGCTGTCAGGAACCGTAATCGTATAAAGGGTTCTTCTGCGTTTACCTAAGGCTGATTTAGGTGAAATTGAAATGCTAATGTCGTCACCTTGTTCTGTCAGTTTTACATCACAATCATTACCCTGAATAAAACATTGGAGACGACCTGTTTGCAAATTTCCTTTATCAAAAGTTAAAGTGAGTTCAGGCCTCTCTGTATTGCTATTTATGACAGAGGAATGAGGCTGTTTTTCATTGACACGTAAGGCTTTCATCTTTATTTTTTCTTTGAATTTTGCGGGTGCTGAGTAAAACTCAGACATAGGAAATCTCGGACACTGCATTAAATCAGAATTTTCATAAATCACTCCTGAGTTTTGAGCCGCAGCTGCTACAAAGTCAAAATCTGCCACTATTGCCTTCATTTTAGGATCCAGTTCACCATAGGGGTAGGCAAAAGTAATGGGCTTCTCACCGGTATTTTCTTCTATTAGTTTTTGCGATAGTGCGATCTCATCTTCAAAGATCTTATACCGTTCGTTTTCAGATTTATTCAAAAAGTAATCGTGCGAGTGGGTGTGATTACCTATTTCTATATTATGCTTTTTAGCCTCTTTAATGTCGCTCCACGACATATAGTCTCCACCACCCACAGTTTTGGTGTTTATGTATAGCGTAGCTGGAAAGCCGTATTGCTTAAGTAAAGGCAATCCATTTTTGTAAAAGCTCTTGTAGCCATCATCAACTGTTATAACTGCTGTTTTCTTAACATTTTGGCCAGATTTGAGGTATTCGATAGCCTCTGAGAATGTAAGCACCTGATAGTCATTATTTTTGAAGTATTTTAAATGCGCTTCGAAGTGTTCGAGCGAAACGTTGGTTGAAGGAAATCTACTATCCCCAAATCGGTGATATACAAATGCCACGACTTCTTTGTTGCCATTGGTGTCAGATTCAATTTCTTCTTTTTGATTACTAGGCTGCGTGCTACAGCCAAAAAATTGTAAAGTGAGTATGATTGTAACTAGTGTATTTTTAAACATACAATTCTATTTTTCTACAAAGTATTGAGGGTCAATTTGATAGTTGTCGTACTGTGTCAGATTGTTTTGTCTGATAATGGTTTTCAGCTGATACACATAATCCATACCGCGCTCAGAATACGGCTTTAAATGGGGGAGAAGTTCATCTATATTATCAGAATTGGCATTTGTTTTTCTAAAAGAGCGATAAGGCCGCGCTCTACCAATCGTGACAAAATAGTCTTCGATCGATTGAGAAACATCATTGTACTTTCGGAGGTAAACATTATTGCCATCTGCGGCAATTCGTTGCTCATCGCTGCGGTAAGACCAAATTCCAAATAAGTTATTGGCTTCTCTAAAGAATCTGGAAGAACCCCAACCACTCTCAACAGCTGCCTGTGCAATGGTAATGCTGTTAGGGTGCGTTTTCATTCTTAAAAGTAAGTTCTCAGCATCCTTTGCCTTGTATCGCTCAAACTGTTTTTGGTAATACAAAGAGTCTTGTGTGGTCCATTTCTTTTTAATAAGAAGAAGTTTAATGCTATCTCTTTCGTTCTCCAGGTGGTATCTGGCAATAAGAATAGCGGGTAAAATAGTGGCGATAAATTTTTGTTTAGAGTCCTCGACAGGTAAGTCGGCATAATTGGGCAAATTCTGATAAAGAACAGGCCTCACCAGGGTGTCTTCAAGCGCTACAATTTGCTCAGGACTAGCGAGTTCTACATACTCAGTTTTCAAAACACGAGTACCCTCCACACAGGTGGAGAAAATTAAAATAAACACAGTCCAGTAGTATATATGTGCCGATTTCATGTCTGAGTATAAACCAATAGTGAGAGATAAAGTTTACTGTGTCTCTGAGGTTGGTTTAGGAAAGAAGATACATGTAGTTTTGCTTTTTCTAAATATGAAGTGCATGACAGACATCCAACCTCTAATAAACCAGCTAAAAGGAGATCTAAATGACGATGCCTATCAGGTATCTGACCAACTGGCAGAAATAGGATCTGAGGAAGTAGTAAAAGCCATGGTTGATTTGATGGAAACTGCCGAAAATGAAGAGTCACGCATTATGGCCGCGCGTACATTAAGCTTAATTGAAGAAAACCAGGCAGCATTAACTCCACTGTTTGAGGCGATGGAAAACCCGGCAAATGAAGATATTAAGGGTGACCTGGTGAATGCACTTGAAGGCTTTGACCTAAGTCAGCATTATGTGCCTATATTTAAGCTTTTTCTTTATGGCAACTTTCGCGTGTCACGCCTGGCCAAAGACTTGTTAGATCACGAAGAGTTTGAAATAACACCCAGAGTGTTAAAGAAAGCCAGAAAAAACTGGAACCATTACGCCAATAATACCAAACAAGACGATGCTTTTGCTCTGCGTAAACAAGAGGTAGAAAATATGCTTGCTGATCTGGATGCTTTCGTTGAGAATAATATGGGTTAAGTAGCTTGTCTAGATATTAGCCTTACACCTTTGCCGTACGCTCAATTTCCTTCAGGTTTTCCATCTTTTTGTTTCTTAAGAAACCATTGATGTCTTCGAAATGCTCTTTTACTCTTTTGTTGCCAAACTCAAACACTTTATTGGCAAGGCCATCGAGGAAATCCCGATCGTGAGAAACGAGTATCAGCGTGCCTTCAAAGGCCCTGAGCGCGTCTTTTAGAATATCTTTGGTTTTGATATCTAAGTGGTTAGTAGGCTCATCCAGTATTAAGAGGTTAACCGGTTGTAGCAAAAGTTTGATCATAGCTAATCGGGTACGTTCTCCACCTGAGAGTACCTTTACCTTTTTTTCTATGGCATCACCACTAAACATAAAAGCACCCAGTAGGTCTTTAATTTTAGACCTAATGTCACCTTTGGCCGCTTCATCTACAGTTTGGAATACTGTAAGCTTTTCATCAAGTAGTGCAGCCTGATTTTGTGCAAAATAACCGATCTGACAATTGTGACCGATTTGCAATGAACCCTCATAATCGATCTCGTTCATTATAGCTTTGATCAGGGTAGATTTACCTTCGCCATTCTTTCCTACAAAAGCCACTTTTTCACCACGAGCAATGGTAAATGTTACGTTTTTAAACACCACATGATCTCCGTAACTCTTTGATAATTCATCTGTAATTACCGGGTAATTTCCAGAGCGTGGGGCAGGAGGGAATTTGATATTGAGAGCGGACGTATCGACTTCATCTACCTCTACAATTTCCATTTTCTCAAGCATTTTAACACGCGATTGCACTTGAAGGGTCTTTGAATAAGTGCCTTTAAAACGATCTATAAACTGTTGAATTTCAGCAATTTGTTTAGCCTGATCATCAAATTGCTTTTGCTGCTGCTCACGTCTTTCTTTTCTTAATTCGAGGTAGTGAGAATAGTTGGTTTTGTAGTCATATACTTTGCCTCGCGTGATTTCAATCGTACGGTTAGTAAGATTGTCAACAAATGTTTTATCGTGACTGATCACCATTACAGCTTTGGCACTATGCTTTAGAAAGTCTTCCAGCCACTGTACAGATTCAATATCGAGGTGGTTGGTAGGCTCATCGAGCAAAATGAGGTCAGGGTTTTGCAGCAATATTTTGGCTAACTCGATACGCATGCGCCATCCGCCACTAAATTCACTCGTATTTCTGGTAAAATCAGCCCTTACAAAACCCAGGCCTAGCAATGTTTTTTCTACTTCAGCATCAAAATTTACTTCTTCTATGCTGTAGTATTTCTCACTTAGCTCAGAGACTTCTTCTATGATTTTGCTGTAGGCATCAGATTCATAATCTGTTCTGGTTTCCAGTTGGTGGTTGAGCTCCTCCATGCGGGCTTTCATACCTAGAATTTTGGCAAACGCTTTAGAAGTCTCTTCAAAGACAGTACAGTCGTCTTCTGTAAGTAGATGCTGAGGTAAATAAGCAATAACAGCTTCTTTTGGTGCCGATATTTTACCATTGGTTGGTTTATTCACTCCGGCAATAATCTTCAGAAGAGTAGATTTTCCTGCTCCGTTTTTACCCATGAGGGCAATTCTGTCGTTGTCGTTTATGTTGAAAGTAACGTTGTTAAAAAGAGTAGAACCACTAAACTCTACACCAACTGCATCTACTGAAATCATAGTCTAAAAATTTGGCCGCAAAGGTATTAATAAGTTTTGCGAAAAAAGAGCAATGATTGAGATTAAACTTTGAAAGTGTAAGTAGTTGTAAATAAGTGACTATGAGGATCTATCTGCTCGCATAGCGAATGAGTTTTAGTGATTTTCGGCTATTTTTATATAGCCCCATCACCAGCCCTGCAAGACCCACCAACACGCTGACTGCAAACCAAATCATTAGGCTGTAATCATCAATAAAAGCACGGTAGGTAAAAGTTAAAGCGAATAGTATCAGACCTATGATTTGCCAGATTTTGTCTTTTTCTAACCTCTCAGTTTTATCGATGGATGGCTGTAGATTAACTATAATCTTGAGCTCGTTCCACTCCCAAATTATGAGTAGTAGATTTGCCAATAGCATAAGGCCTGTAATAACGGGTGTGTAGGCAAAATAGTAAGATAAAGTAATGACAAAGATGTTTGATATAATTGGAAGGTAAATGAGTGCACCAAGTTTAGAATACCTTTGGGTCATTAAAAGAAAGCCGGCAATTAACTGGCCTACTCCAATAAATTGCCAATACAAACCTGATTGGTACAAAGTTTCGAAAAAATGCCAGGCGCTATTGATTGGGTTCAATTCGCCACTTTCAGAAGTAAAGCGGTACCCTTTTATTTTAATGAGACTGGCAAATACAAATGCGTTTCCGATGAGGTACCGCGTGTAAATAATGAAAATCTGGGGCAGTACCATTTCTTTTATTCTCTTCATCTGTGTTGGCGTTTAGATGAAGACGAGAAGGTGCGTGCAATGTTACTTACCTCATTAAAATGTGGCTGAACTACTTTATAGCCTTAAGTTTTATTCCTTCCAGATAACTTGGTAAAAATAGTGAATTATGTGTCTGGCTGGTATATAATCTCGTGTGCAGCGTTACGTTTTTTGCTTTTTTAAGTTCCTCTATCAGCTCTTCAATTTTTTGTTTATGAAATGCAGGAACGGGTTGATAAGTAATGAATACGTTTACATTTTTATCATTTGGAATGCCATGTTTGACAACATCTGTAACCTCACCATCACTATACCAGATAGAGGGGTCATAGAGGTGAAGCGTTTCGAAGGGGTGATTTAATGATAAGATATAACCTGCAAAATAACCGCCCATCGAATGTCCGATAAGTGAATTTTTCCCATTTGTGGCATAGTTTGACTCTACAGCAGGCATAAGTTCTTTGGTGAGGTAATTATAAAATGCCAAGCCGCCACCAGCATTTTTGCTTTTATACCAGGTAGAATCAACCTTCTCACCATCATACTCCATTCTCGATTGGCTAAATGATAAATCCCGCGCTCGGGTATATTCCCAATCTATATGAGGTATGCCCACTATTATGCTCTTTTCAATCTTGTTATTGGCAGAAAAATCAAATTCCAGATTACTTATAAGATTAAAACGCCATTCGGCATCAAAAACATAGATGACATTATAACTAAGGTTATCAGAGTAATTTAAAGGCAGGCTGACCCAAAATTCACGATCCTGATTTAAATATGATGATTGTATGGTGTGCTTCGTAAACTTAAAAGTACAGGTATCAATTTGACTGAATCCTGGA
>NZ_SMMD01000528.1 GCF_009711475.1 Fulvivirga aurantia | reverse complement strand
ATTATAACCGTATTCCTCACTTTTGTAATTTTTGGCTTCAGTAATTCCATCTGTATATAATACTATGATGTCATCCTGAGCGTAGCTAATCGCATTAGTCTGAATGTAATTTTCAAATCCATCTGCTCTTAAAATCCCTAAACCCAAACCTTTATTCTTAAAAAAATCAGCCTTTTTATCTTTTGCATTGTAATATAAAGTGGGACAATGCCCGGCTCTGGCAAATTCTATACTCTTTTTAGCACTGTCAATCACAAAAAAGGAGGTAGTGATAAAGGAAGTTCGGTCCAGGCATAGGCTCAACGCCTTATTTGCATTCACCAAAAAGTCTTTTGGGGACTGATCTAATTGAGACAAACTATGAAAAACACCCTTCATTTGAGACATATGAAATGCTGCCGAGGTGCCTTTACCCGAAACATCACTGATGATTAACGCTAATTTGTTTTCATTAATTCGGTAAGTATCATAATAATCACCACCTACCTCATCGGCTGCTTCAGAAAAAGCTACTATATCAAAGTCATCACTCTTATCGAGGTTATCTGGTAGTAAACTACTCTGTACCCTTTTTGCAATTTTTAATTCCTCTTTGTAGCGCTCATTTTCTAGTACTTCTGAAAGTAGTCTAAAGTTTTCTATGGAGATACCGGCCTGATTGGCGAAAGTATCTATGATCTTGGTCATTTCTTTGTTAAAGCCATCACTAACTTCTTTGAGCAAAGCAATGGTACCTAACTGCTTACTTTTCACATAAATAGGAAAAGCCATGATAGATCTAAACCTTAGTCCTTTGAGTGTGGATAAATGTTTATTTAAGTTTTTCGTTTTATCACTACTCTGATCTAAAACACCTTTTATATTATTTGCTTCTATATGTTTCTTAATAGCGATTACCTCACCTTCCGAAATCCCGTGAGTATAAAATTCAGATGAGTTATTTTCATTTTTAATCTCAATCCAGGCGGCATCTGCGAACACCGTGCTTACAGAACTTTCTAATAAAATATCATAAACTCTTTCTTCATTTTGCTCTGTTTGTATAGACTGACTTAAGCGCTGAAAATTCACCACCTCTTCCAGCTTTTGTTCGAATACAGAAGAGGTAGGCAAATTGAATAATATGACTAATAGAGAAAATAAGGCATAGATAAATATAAATGCCATCAGTGCTATAATAAAGACATTGTCAACAAAGTCTAAGTATTGAGTTGTTTTATCTCCTATCTCAATAGAAAGTGTAAACAGGGTGAAAGAGAAGTAGCCCAGATAGAACATAGCCAGTGCAATAAGCAATATACTTTTCCACTTCTGCTTAAAATTTAGATAGGCTACCCACTTCATGTTCGCTGAAAGCAAAACACCAAGTAAAATCAAAATGCCTGTCAAATAGTCTTGTATATATTCTAAAAACGGCCATTCAAGAACATTGAAAATAAGGCTAATCAGCAACGAGTATTCAAAAACTAACCAAGCCCTTAGTAGAAATTTTGATTTCTGGTATAAGATCAGCCTCTTCCACACCACAAATGTTGAAATCAAAAAACCACAAACCAGACCGAGGTTTACTATATAAATAAAATCAAGAAGAATGACGCTCTCTGCGAGTTTGGTATTACCCAAAATAGTGAGAAAGAACCTGAAAAACAGAGAGACAATGGTAGTGATAAGTCCAGTTACAAAGACCTTCCATAGTAAATCAACAAAGTTTATGCTTTCTGCCTTTTCTATACGGAATTTGTAGAACACAAATAATGATAAGATAAAAAGACTTAGCATTATAGGCGGTAATCCGGGATTGATACCCGGCTCAACATTGCTATTTGCACTGAAAACAATGAAAATATCTGTGAATGCCAAAGCCACCCATGTGATTATGGCTGAGAGTGTAGTGAGTCTTATAATGGCTTTACTGCTGAGCATATCAGAATAAATCGCCTTGAAGATACTAAAATAATAAAGGTAAGCCTACAGGCTTACCCTTTACTATTTAATATAAGATGTACTTATTATTTACTTTATCATAATACGCTTTACAACAGGGGTTGGTGTAGTTACATTAAGAATGTAAATACCTGCTTTAAGCTGTTTACTAAAGTTTATTTTTTGATTAAAGCCTGTATCCTTATCTAAGAAGATTTCTTCTAAATGAACTACCTCACCCTTCACGTCAACTATTTTTACTTCAGCCGTTAAGCTTTTATCAAATCCCGAAAGTTGCAAGTTGATGAAATCACCTTCTGAAGGTATAGGATATACGAAAGCTTCCAATTGTCCAGTGAGTGGTACAGTAACCTTTACAGGTTCGAAGACCTCACTTGTGCCATCAAAATCTACCTGAGTAAGGCGGTAATAAGAAGTTCCTCCAAATGGCATATTATCCTTAAAATCATAGCTCATTGTCTGGTTGGTTGTACCATTACCTTCTACAATTCCAATTTCTTCAAATGATGATGTATTTGCCCCTCTTTCAATGATAAAGTAATCATTGTTTATCTCAGATGCGGTCACCCAATTTACTTCAACTTTTCCATTCTTTGGAGTTGCCTCAAACTTAACAAGACTTACTGGAAGCGGAGAAGCACCATCTTCAATTGTAAAAGGAGAAAAATCATTTACACCAGGAATTGTTGCCATATAAGGACCCGTTCCACTTGCGGCTATACCTTCAGCAAGTTTTTCCCAAATAGAGCCATTGTAATGTATGATATTCATGTCTGCTCTATTGAAACTTCCTACCTCATTGGCTGCATTCCACTGAAAAGTAATATCGGCACTTGAGCCACCTGCTGTTCCTTCTGATATAAACCAGGTTCTATCTAAGATTAAATCGCTAACCAAAGTGCCTGTTTCACAACCACCTTCCTCATAGACGTTGCTACATACTCTTATTCCAAAATCATCTGCCACTCCTGATGAATTATCTACGATTAATGGAGTGTAAGAATTTGTAAATCTACCTACTGGATATGAAACTGCTCCAGTTCTTCCACCAGCTCCAAGATTTTGTTGTATAAGCTCCCCGTTACCAGAGGTTAATACATAACTCGCGACACTTCCATTAACAATATTACCAGTTGAGGTTATGGTCAAATTTTGATCTGATATATCAATATTACCTGCAGTCATATCTAGAGTATTAGAAACTACTACATTTGAGCCAGAGGCTAGATTTACAACACCTCCACTTTTATTTATAGTAAGATTGTAAAAGCTTTCTCCATTCATGTTAGTAATTGTTTGAGTAGCGCCAGCATCAAAAGTAACTGTTTCCTGGCCTTCAACGAAAGGATCAGCATTTGTACTTGTATTTATCCAATTACCAGCGAAAGTAATATTATCATTTCCTGTATCAACATTTAATTGGGCTGAACCTGAAATTGTAAGATCTCCATTTACATCAAGATTACCTTGTGAAGTTTTAGTATCAGAACCAGTAAGGGTGATATTACTATAATTGTCTTGAGGTACAATAATATCTTGCATACCAGATCTTGTGTAGTTAAAGTCATTTATTCCATTACTAGTAAATAATCTGGTGTCAGGATCATAAGTAGACCCTTCATAATTCCAAGTAGCTCCGTTTAGATTATTGAAATCTGTATTATTATCTATGTTAACAAATATAC
>NZ_SMMD01000588.1 GCF_009711475.1 Fulvivirga aurantia | reverse complement strand
GTAGGCGGGGGTCTGGCAGGCCTCATTTCATCCATTTTATTGTCTCGATCAGGATATGATGTGGTACTTATAGAAAAGAAGAAATACCCTTTTCATAAGGTGTGTGGTGAATATATCTCTAATGAAGTAAAAGGCTTTTTAAAGCAGCATGATCTTTTCCCACATCATTTAGAGCCCTCTTCTATCAATCGCTTCCGACTGTCTTCCATCACCGGTAAAGCAGCATGTATAGATCTAAATTTGGGCGGTTTTGGCATAAGTCGGTACACGCTAGACCATTTCTTAGTTAGTGAAGCAAAAGAAGCCGGGGTAATTGTAATGGAAGAAACAACAGTTGACAACATCAAATATGAACGCTCTCACAATGATCATTTCAACATAATACTTTCTTCTGGAAAAGAACTACTGGCTAAATTTGTAATTGGCGCCTATGGCAAACGATCTAAAATTGACAAACAGCTAAATCGATCATTCATTCAAAAAAGATCTCCTTACATCGGTGTTAAGTATCACATTAGGTTTGACCATCCGGATAATGAGGTTGCGCTTCACAACTTTAAAGGTGGTTATTGTGGGTTGAATAAAGTAGATGGGGGCCTTTCAAATCTTTGCTATTTAAGCACGAGAGAAAATCTCAGAAGACATGGCCAAATTAGAGCTATGGAAGAAGCAGTGCTTTGCCAAAACCCCGAGCTTAAAGCTATCTTTTCAAATGCTAAGTTTGTTTTTGATCAACCCGAAGTAATTAATGAAATATCTTTTGAAACAAAAGGGCCTGTTGATCATCACATCCTTATGTGTGGTGATGCTGCCGGTATGATCACGCCTCTTTGTGGTAACGGAATGGCTATGGCAATTCATTCAGCCAAAGTAGTATATGAAACACTTCATGAGGGGTTTAAATACAATTTGAATCGTGCCGAAATAGAGATTCTTTACAGCAAGAGATGGCGAAGTCTTTTCGCCTCCAGGTTGTCCATCGGTCGTCAATTGCAAAAATTATTTGGCTCTGGTGCGTTGTCAAATTTTTCGGTAGGCATCATAAATAATATAAAGCCTTTAGCCCGGTTTTTAGTAGAAAAAACTCATGGCAAACCCTTTTAAAACCCTCCTTGTATCGCCTGTATGAGTTGTGTGCTGTCCAAAAAGAAGTAAATAAAGAAAGCATTTAAACAAGTAGCTGATATGGCATTTAACCACATGGTAAAAGTATAATTAGCCTTTTCCTGATTTTTTCTGACTAAAAAATACCAATAAGTAAAAAATCCGATTACAGGGGCAAGAGCGATAAAAAAATGTGTGCCATACTCAGCACTATGGTAGTTGGCAAAGTAAAAGTAGTACCCCATAGAAGCGATTGCAAAAACTATTGCTGTAAAATGAAACGTACCTCTGATTCCTAACTTATAACTTAATGTTACGTCTCCCCGCTTTTTATCTTCTTTGTGTTGATAGATTTGAGTCATAGGATATGAACCCCACAAAATTGCTGAAGACAATAACCCAGGTATGAGAATAGTTGGCTGCAAGGCCAAGTCGATTGAAAAACCATTTAGGCCCACATAAGCCATAAGAAAAGTAAACCAACCCTGGAATAACCCTGCGATCAACCAGCTGGTATATGGATATTTTTTTAATCGAAATATAGGGTGACTGTATGCTTTAGATACCAAACCATAGACAAAAAGCATAATCGCAAAATCATAGCTAATAAGCAACCCCAGACCGATAGCTATGACGTCAAACACAAGTGACATGTAGTACAGCCCTTTTGTAACCTTAGGTGGTTTTTTAAGGCCTCCTATACTTTCTGTGTCTTTATCAAAATAACTATTAAAGCCATTACTCGCGGGATATAGAAAAATGTGAAGCGCAACAAAAACAATGAACAACCTGGTAGGGTCTATGTTAACTGATACGGCTAATGCAAATAAGAAGACTGGCAACAGGAAGTATGAAAAGGGAATCCGCAAATGCAGCCAGGTAGATTTTTTAAACATAATGCTTCATTTAGCAGCCAAGATATCAATTTTTAACTATTATTGAATTAATGAGTGCGTACATCACCTCCATCGGCACGGCCAACCCTGAATATGAAATAACCCAGCATGAAGTCTTACAATTTATGCAAAAAGCCCATGGGATGGATAAAGAACAAGCGAGGAAACTTGAGGTACTCTATCGGGCAACGGGTATAAAAAATCGGTACTCTGTACTAGAGGATTATAAAAAGACCAACGGGTTCAGTTTTTTCCCAAACAACGAAGATTTATCGCCTTTTCCTTCTACAAAAAAGCGCGCTCAGGTATATAAAGAGGAAGCGTTAAATTTGAGCAAAGCGGCTATTAATGATTGCTTAGGCAAAGAATTTGATAAGTCCAGCATTACGCATTTGGTTACTGTAAGCTGTACAGGTTTGTTTGCTCCCGGTCTCGATATTGAACTCGTAAATGATCTGGGACTCAATAAATCCATACAGCGCACTGCCATCAATTTTATGGGTTGTTATGCAGCATTTAACGCCCTCAAAGTAGCACATGCAATATGCAATGCTAATGATCATGCTAAGGTGCTGATCGTCTGCACAGAACTTTGCAGCATACATTTTCAAAAAGAAAACACAGATGACAACTATCTGGCTAATGCCCTATTTGGCGATGGCTCTTCAGCAGTTTTGGTACAAACTCAGCCCACAAATGGAATAAGCCTATCTTTAGATCAGTTTTTTTGTGATTTACTTCCTAATGGAAGTGAAGAAATGGCATGGGAAGTAGGTGACTACGGTTTTGAAATGAAACTTTCTGCCTATGTGCCTGATGTGATAAAGAATGGAGTAAGTGCTCTGATCAAACGACTCAAAGAAAATATCGACAACTTTTCCTTCGATTATTACGCCATACACCCCGGAGGAAGGAAAATTTTGCAAGTACTGGAAGATGCTTTAAACATCACCAAATCGGAGAACAAATATGCCTATGAGGTGCTGAAAGGTTATGGTAATATGTCTTCAGCGACCATTCTATTTGTGATCAAATCAATTTTCGATCAACTCACCTCAGTTGATAACAATCGTCAAATACTAAGTTTTGCTTTTGGGCCTGGACTTACATTAGAAAGTATGGTACTCACCGTTACAAATCATGAGTAACAAATTCTCATTTCGCTCTGAGGAGGAAGAGATAATGGACGACCTCAATAGTGGTGGTCCGGTAATGGATCAAACCCTCAAAGAGCTAGAGTTTATCAATAAATGGCTTGGGGGTAACTATGTGACTTTAGACGGACTTAATCAGCTTATTCCGAATCATCAAGATAGCACTATTTCGATACTCGATATAGGCTGTGGTGGTGGCGACATGTTAAAACTCATGGCGCAATGGGCTAAAAAAAGAAAATTGACCGTAAAACTGATAGGTGTTGATGCCAATCCTCATGTAATCAAATTCGCTAAAAACAACACTAAAGACTATCCTGAAATAGAGTATTCAACACTCAATATATTTTCAGAAGAGTTTAAAAAGCTAAAGGTAGACATAATAACAGCCACACTATTTACTCATCATTTTGCAAATAGTGATTTAGTCACACTACTCAATCAATTTAAGTCGCAGGTAAACCTTGGTATCGTAATTAATGACTTGCACAGGCATTGGTTTGCATATCATTCTATAAAAATCCTCACACACCTGTTTTCTAAATCACCCATGGTAAAAAATGATGCCGCACTCTCCGTGCTACGGGCATTTAATAAGAAGGAATTGACAGCCATTTTAAAAGAAAGTAAACTCAATACATTTAATATAAAGTGGCTTTGGGCCTTTAGATGGCAGGTGGTAATAAGAACCTAAACTATTCTACCCAGCTAACTTTGTCTTCCATAGGTGTCCTTTTTCCTTTAGGCCATTTATCTGTTTTAGGCATACCTACGAATAAAAAGCCCAAGAGCTTATCATTGTCTCCAAGGTTAAAAAATGGTTTTGCTTCTTCATAAAAAGTAACTCCACCTGTGCTCCAATAGCAACCAACATTATGAGCTGATGCTGTGAGCCACGCATTTTGAACAGCTGATGCTGTAGCACAAATCTCTTCCACCTCAGGAACGCTTTGTTTTTTGTCTCGATGCATACCGACTGCTATTACGTGAGAGCATTCCATTGGCTTCGATTTCAGTTTTTCAAACTGCTTTGTATCAAAGTCATCAGGATGTTTGAGTTTGTACAAGGTCGCTTGAAAATCTGCTAACTTCTTAAGACCTTCTCCTTTGAAAACAACGAAGCGCCAAGGCTCAGTATGACGGTGAGTAGGTGCCCAATTTGCATTATTTAGCATTT
>NZ_SMMD01000716.1 GCF_009711475.1 Fulvivirga aurantia | reverse complement strand
GTAAGAGTTGTTTTACAACTTTTGAGACAGTCTCTTTCTTTTTAGGTTAATTGTTATCTTCATGTGACCTAAAAATTTGATCTATGAAATATATTGCTTTCGTTATAACCTCTTTGATTTCTCTCAACAGTTTAGCCATAAACCCTGACCGAAATTATGAATGGACTCCAGAAACTTTTGGCCTGACTTATCAGGAGTATCAACTTGTCACTCCAGATGGATTTTCAATAAATGTATGGGAATACACTGTTCCTGATTCTGTAAATAAGAAAGAGGAGGTAATAATTGCTGTTGGACCAGATGCTGGTAATATGAGTTATTCTGTTTATCAACTTAAGGCATTAGTCGAGCGTGGTTATAAAGTTATTTCTTTTGACTATCGCGGCTTCGGGCACAGTAATGATTTTGAGATAAATAAGGATTTTCTCTACTATAATGAGTTTGCTATAGACCTTGATACAGTCATTAAGGCTACTAAAGCCAAATTTCCCGAGTCTAAACTGGGTCTGTATGGCATGTCGATGGGTACATATATCAGCTTGCTTAGTAGAGAGAATGTCGACTTTTGCATAGCAGAAGCCTTTTTTAATGACCCTCATAAAGTTGTGAATAATTTGAAGATCAATAAAAGCAAAGAGGTATTGCTACCTGCGCAGGTAGAAATAGTCGAGGCTTCATCTATACCCACACTCATTTTTTGCGGAACAAAGGACTTGGTCACCAGTTGTGATATTGCGGATCAATTTGAGGAAAATAGTAAGCGCGTACAATCGATTAAATTTGAAGGCGACCATATGGCCGGCAGAATAACCATGCCTGAAGGCGATTACTACAACTCCATTTTTGAGTTTTTAGAAAGGCTATAGTAAATTGTTTATAAAACCGTATTCAAAATCTCTTCATGATCAAAAGCCATATTGGGTAGGTCGTTGAGTGGCCACCATTTGGCGGCAGCCGCATCATCAGCACCTTTCACTTGCTGCTCGTTTTTATCTACTTCCGTGTGAAACGCCACGGTAATTGTCCTACCCCTGGGGTCGCGGCCCGGCTTGCCAAAAGCACCTATTTGTGTGAGATTTTTAGGGTTAACACTTAGACCGGTTTCTTCTTCAAGCTCTCTCGCACAGGCTACTGGCAGGTCTTCATCTTCTTCCACAAATCCTCCCGGGAAAGCCCACTGATCTTTATAGGGATCGTTTTTTCTTTGAATCAATAATAAATGTGTACGCTTATTCTCAGAGACGTCAAACACAACAGCATCTACCGTCACTAGTATTTTTTGATCTTTCGCCATTATACTTTAGAGACTTTTGCTTCTTCTATTTCTTCGCCAAATTTGGCACCTACAGGTGGTCTGTATTTTTTAAACGGGATGGCCAATAGATTACTTAGGCCTTCATTTTCTTTAGGATCCATAAAGGTGTCTATACCATAAGTGAGTTTTGAGCTGTCGGTTTCTGCAAACGTGCCAAATATGCGATCCCAAATAGAAAAGATATTGCCATAATTGGTGTCTGTAAAAGGCTGTGTGTAGTGGTGGTGCACTTTATGCATATAAGGAGTTACAAAAATATAAGAAAGCGCCCGATCGAGTTTTACAGGCATTTTTATGTTGGCGTGTGTAAGGTGTGCAAAAAGCACTGATAAGCTTTGGTATAGCATGATAATGCCCATCGGAACCCCGATTAATAAGACAGCCATAATGGTAAATCCTATCCGGAAAACGGTTTCTCCGGGATGATGACGCAAGCCAGTGGTTACATCAACTTTAGTATCACTATGATGTACTACATGAAACTGCCACATCCATTTTACCTTATGTTCCGTCCAGTGAATGAAATAGGCACCAATAAAGTCTAGCAACAAAACACCCAAAACGATGTGTGCCCAAAGAGGTAGCTCAACGATATATAGCAAGCCAAATTGATTATCTACCGTAAACTGAGAAGCCTTTAAAAGCAGCCAAGCAAATCCAAAACCGATAATCGCTGTGGTAAGTGTAAAAAACAGGTTGAGTCCCGCATGTTTTACTTTGTTGTATTTAAAACCATAAAGCGGAATTACACCTTCTAATACCCAAAACAATACAATCCCTCCCAGAAGCAATCCAGTACGAAAAGTAGTGGGGATATTCTCAAAAAATGCAATAAACTCTTCCATAATCAACCGATGTTTAAGAGAAAGAAAATTACTTATATTCTCTTATTATAGCAAGTTGTAAGTAAGCCGTAGATAGAAGTAAAGGCATTATTTTAGGGATGATTTGGCGTTAAAAGACTAAAAAATTACCCAGCTTATTAAAATGATTAAAACCAGAAATATAGCGACTAACTGCACCCAGTTGCTGTGAGAAGGAAATTCATAATTGCATATAGGGCATTCTTTGCTTTTAGCATCTATTTCCATGGCGCACGAAGGGCATTCTTTTGTTTTCATCACAAGCAAGTTTCCTCTAAAGATATTAATTTAGTTAATCAACTTAAAAACATAGCCATGGCCGAGCTCAAGACAAAAATTAATGACAGCAGTGTCACAGACTTTCTTAATAGTGTAGAGGACGAAGGAAAACGTGAAGACAGCTATAGAGTACTTGAAATCATGAAAGAAATCACAGGTGAGGAGCCCAAAATGTGGGGCACCAGTATTGTGGGATTCGGTAGCTATCATTACAAGTATGAGAGTGGGAGAGAAGGCGATTGGTTTGTGGCTGGTTTTTCGCCCAGAAAGCAAGCCATCACATTGTACATTATGTCTGGCTTTAGTAAGTACGATGAGCTGATGAGTAAATTAGGAAAGTACAAAACAGGCAAATCTTGCTTGTATATTAAGAAACTGAGTGATGTCGATGAGGAAGTATTGAAAGAGCTGATCACCACTTCTGTGAATTATATCAGCAACCTTGAGAGCAACAAGTAATTACAAAAGTAGAAAAGCATATCGTACCTGAGGGGGTGGAAAGACAGCGGTTGAGCGATTATGCTGTTGGATTATTTGATGTATTGCCATCCAGAAAAAGTGTAAAAAAGGCGATTAAGTTAGGTTTACTGACTGTTGACGGAGCTAAGGCTGATACAGGTCTGTGGGTACAGCCAGGTATGACACTTGAGGTGATGAAAGATGAAAAATCTGCCAAAACCTACGAGCTGAAAGTGCCGGTAGTTTTCGAAGATGATTATTTGGCCATTGTAAATAAGCCAGCCGGTCTCACCACTAGCGGCAACTCTTTCAAAACTTTAGAAAATACGCTGGCTTTTAATTTAGAGCCAGGTAACCAGCCGGATGCCTACCAGCAGCCCAAGCCCATACATCGGCTTGACCATGCCACCAGTGGTTTGGTGATAGTAGCTAAAACAAAAGCTGTAAGAGTAGCACTGGGTAAGGCTTTGCAAGAAGGTCAAATATCAAAATTTTACAAAGCCATAGTCTCCGGAGATACGCCCTCGCATGGAGAAATCCACACGCCCATTGAAGGGCAGAAAGCTCACACAACTTATAAAAAAGTAAAAAGCCGCAGTGATAAACTATATACTTTATTAGAGCTATCGCCTATTACAGGACGCACACATCAGCTGCGAATTCACTGTGCGGAGGAGGGTTTTCCCATTGTTGGTGACAAACTCTACGGAGGAGTAATAGGCCCGGGAAAAGGATTATTTCTATGCGCTTATCGTATAGGTTTTCAACATCCGGTAACTGGTGCCGCTATAGATGCTCACATAGACTTACCACAGAAATTTAACAGGTTATTGAAGGACTAATTTTGTTTTAATTAAAAGTCTCGATTTCTCGATAAAATACAGACAAACAGATTGTTAGGCTTGTTTTTTATCGATGTCTGCGGAGATATGACTCTTTGTGTTTTATTAAAACCAACAGGCTCTTAGCTCGTAAATTTTACTTATATTTCAGTTAGTTAAAAAATTGTCTATGGAAAAATCTGCAGTAATTAAAAGGAATAATGTTTCTGTATTGGGTGAAGGAACACAGACCATGGTTTTTGCTCATGGATTTGGTTGCGACCAGAATGTTTGGCGTTATGTTACTCCTGCTTTCGAAAAGGATTATAAAATAATCTTATTCGACTATGTAGGAGCAGGAAAATCTGACCTTAAAGCCTATGACAAAGAGCGTTATGATTCTCTCGAAGGCTATGCACAAGACGTTATAGAAATATGTGAAGCTTTTGACTTGGAAGATGTTATTTTTGTGGGCCACTCAGTGAGCAGCATGATTGGTTTATTAGCAGCCAAAGAGAAGCCCAATCTTTTCAACTCCTTAATTTTTATTGGCCCAAGCCCACGATATATCAATGACACAGATTACATTGGAGGCTTTGAGCGAAAAGATATTGAAGATCTGCTCGATGTAATGGATAATAATTATTTGGGCTGGAGTAAAAATATGGCCCCGGTAATCATGGGAAATCCTGAGCGACCTGAGTTAGGGGAGGAGCTAACCAATAACTTTTGTGCTACCGATCCGGAAATTGCACGCCAATTTGCCCGAGTGACTTTCTTATCAGATAATCGTAAGGACCTACCGCTTATAAGCTTGCCTTCGCTTACGTTGCAGTGTTCTGAAGATATTATTGCTCCAAAGGAAGTGGGAGAATATGTAGCCAAAGTAATGCCTAATAATACTATGATGGTGATGAATGCCACGGGTCATTGTCCACATATGAGTGCACCGGAAGAGACTATTGAAATGATAAAAGAATATTTAAACAGCACGAAAGTAGCCAGCTAAACATTTGGATGATCTCGTTTCGATAGAAGAGCTTTATGAAAATGCCCCATGTGGGTATTTTTCTTTTACACCGGATGGAAAGTTAATCAGAGCCAATAAAACTTTCCTCAACTGGATTGGTATTGCCAAAGATGAACTGCAGCGTCTTAAATTTTTAGACATTTTGCACAAGGGTAATACGATCTACTACGAAATGATATTTATGCCGACCCTTAAGATGCAAGGCCACATCAATGAAATAAGCTTTGATATTATTAAGAAGGATGGCAGTAGATTTCCAGGACTGATAAATGCAGTAGCCGTATTTAACGAAAATAAAGGTATAAAAGCAGTGAACGTTACGCTGCTCGACATTACAGAACGTAAAAAATATGAGCGTGAGTTGCTAAAGGCTAAGGAGCGGGCCGATAACGAAAGACTCATGTTTGAGGTACTGGCCAACCAAATCCCGGACATAATCTGGACAGCCACAGAAGAAGGTAAAATAGATTTTCTCAACAGGCAGTATTATAAAAAAACGAATACAAAACCCGCTGATGCTGAGCGTATATTTATCTCTGATTTGATTTCTGAGAAAGATATGGGCAGCTTCAGAGATCAATGGGAAGATGCCAGAAAACATAGTCATGCTTTTGAAATGGAAGTGAGGTTGAGAAACGATTCTCAAAATACAAACTGGTATTTACTGAGAGGCATACCTTATGAGAGAGATCGCTTTTCTGAAAAAAAGGAGCTCTCATGGCTCGGGACGCTTACCAATATCAATCACCAAATACAGTCGCTTCAGCTCAAAGATGAGTTTATAGCCATAGCTTCTCATGAATTAAAAACGCCCCTCACCATTATAAAATCGTATTTACAGGTGCTAAACGATGTGGTAGGTGATGACACACAAAAAACGCTTCTTTCTAAATGTGAGTCGGGGGTAAACTCTATGAGCAGGATGATCACCAATCTCCTCGATATTACTAACCTAAACTCTTCGGAGTTGCCCATTGTGAGAAAGAAAGAGGAATTGGTAGAAATTGCCAGAAATAGTATTAGTGACCATCAATCACCTAATTCTAATCACGAGATACTACTAAAAGCAGAGTTAGAGAAAGTATTTGTACATGTAGATGCAATGCGTATTGGTCAGGTAATTACAAACCTGTTAAGTAATGCTATAAAATACTCTCCCGGGGCCGATAAGGTGATTTTAAAGATTGAGAAAGTAAGTGATGATCGAGTAAAATTATCTGTTCAGGACTTTGGCTTGGGCATTTCTCAGGAAGATTTTGCACATATTTTTGATCGCTATTTCAGAGTAAAAGCACACAGCTCTACCTACGTGCAAGGGTGGGGGTTAGGCCTTTACATCATTCAACAAATCGCTAAGGCTCATAATAGTGAAATCAAAGTCGAAAGTGAAGTCGGTAAGGGCTCTGTTTTTTCATTTGAATTAAATATAATAGA
>NZ_SMMD01000302.1 GCF_009711475.1 Fulvivirga aurantia | reverse complement strand
AGATTTATAAAAAATTAAATGACCTTGATAAATCACTCGATTATCACAAAAAGGCTTTGGCTATAAGAGCCAAAGTGCTGGGGGCAGATCAACCTTTGATGTCATATATCAACCTCGCAGAGATCTACCTTGCCTGGGATAGCCTCGATATTGCAGAAACTTACTACAGTAGAATTATAGAGTTTAGTGATACAACTGATAATCGAAAGATGGCCTATGCCCTTATTGGCCTGGGAGAAATTGAAGGTAAGAGAAACAACTATGAGAAGGCAGAGGAGTTGCACTTACAAGGTCTTGAAATTTACCAAAACATAAAGGATAATAGAGGTCAGGCAAGTGCTACCATTAAGTTGGGCAAACTTTATAGCAAACAAGGCTTGCATGATTCAGCCGAAATTTACTTTGAAAAAGGTAGTTCGATAGCGGAAAGTATAAATGCAAAAGACCTTGTGCTGGAATCGCTCATGGCTAAGGTCCTGGCCGATTCAGCAAGAGAAGACTATCAATCTGCTTTTATCAACTATTGGAATTACGTGTCTTTAAAAGACAGTATTTTTAATGAGGAGAAATCCAGTAAGATTGCCAGAATGCAAACAGCCTACGAAACGGAGTTGCTCCAGAAAGAAAATGAGGCAAATCAAATAAAGGTGAAACAACAGGCAACCGCTGTGATAGGTGTAGTTATGGCTTTAATTCTTTGCATAGCAGTAGCCGGTGCTTTTTATAAACAGAGACGTGTACAGCAAATTGCTAACAAATTACTAGCCGCAAAAAACAAAGAGATTTTTGAGCGAAATAATGAGATTGAGCAGCAATCAAAGAAGTTAGCTCAACTAAACAGAAACCTTGAAAACCTCAATGAAGAGCTGGAAAAGAAAGTAAGGATTAGAACCAATATGTTGAGACACCAAAATGAGGTTTTATCTCAATATGCTTTCACCAATGCACATGAGTTAAGGGCACCGGTGGCTAACATTTTAGGACTGACTCACCTACTGGAGAATACTGAACTTGGCGCCCGTGAAAGAGAGGTAGTCGATCATTTGAGAAAAGCTACTGATCAACTTGATCAAACCATAAGAGACATAAGAGAGCGACTGGAAACCAGTGAAGAGCTGGTATCTTAACTATTAGATAGGAATTACTCTTCTTTTAGGTAAAGGCTCCATCAGTTCTGGTGGAGGTCCAAAGTGATTATTCATAAAATCATCAAGCTCGTCTAGCGTTTCGTCAGATAGCAAGCCAGCAATCTTATCTAATGCCACACCACTTATCATATAAGGCATATGTGAGGTTATGAGTGTATTGCCTTTGCAATGTGCATAAATCTGATACTCTTCAAGATCTTCTATATTCGATCCATTAATCAAGCAGCGCTGCATCCACTCTGTAGGGTTGTTGGGGTTAGCCTGCATAGTTTGCATGCGATCCATAAAATTTACCTCCTGAGAGAAATAGTCCTGTATGCTTTGCATAGACTCCGCAGACATTTGCTTTCTCAATCGCTCAGCACATTTTATACAAATGGCATATTCAAAAATTACATCCTCGGCAGTAAAACCACTATAACTTTTAATGGCTTTTTCTATAAAGTACTCTATTTCGCCACTCAATAAGTCGCGGTCACAGTCGATGCAA
>NZ_SMMD01000905.1 GCF_009711475.1 Fulvivirga aurantia | reverse complement strand
CTGTTCTTATAGTACGTATTTGATTGAAAATCTTCATGCTTTTGATAACTGTGAACAATTAGAAATCATTGTCTTATTAAACGACAAAAAAGACGCCATACAAAAAGAGTATCCTGATTTGATTAAGACTTATAGGGTGTATTCCAATGAAATTCTAAAACACCAATTGACTAAAAACAATGATATAACACCACAAACTTTTTTATATAAAAATGATCAGCAACTGCTTCATTTTAAAGGTGTAAAAAAGAAAATGTTTATGAAAATTGAAGATCACATCAACTGTACTATCAAATAAATAGGTTCTTGGTGAGTTTTCCGTCCCGCAGAATCACCAGCAAGGGACTCTAAGTAGGTCTTAATTTGATTCATCAGACCATTCAGTGGCCAGAATAACTGTTAATTGATGCCACCTCCATACCAGGGATCGCATCGATTCGTCTGGTTTCAATTAGCTTTCAGACTTACTAATCCCTAAAGGCTTAGTAAGTCAGAGGTCGCTTTGCTCTGTGCGCTAAAGAGACCCAATTAAATCACTTTTATTTATCTTAGATTGAAATTAATCGTGACCCTCCATTATCATGTTCAAATACAATTCTCTATCAAGTTTCTTAGTTGTTAATGCATTTTTTATACTTTGCTCCTGCACGGTCAATGCTCAGGATGAGAAAGACGAAAGGCTAAAGGAAGACATCAATACTATTACAGAAGAATTAGTCTTTATGTATGAATACGACCAGCGCTTGCGTGAGTATTTAATTTTCAGATCATTTGATAAATCTTTGACTGATAGTATTGAAAATTTGTCGACACAGGACCGGGCGGCTTGGATCGATAACAACAGTTTTCAAAATGAAGCACTAAGTGCTCAGATTATGGATGAATATATTATACCTTTTGACAAGAAACATACCGAGCGATTGATTGAGATTACAGAGATGTACGGATTTCCTGGTACTGATCGTATCAAACGTTACTATACAAAACCTCTGGATTCAGAATTTAACCCTTACATTATATTTGCTCACTCTCAATCAAAGTATTGGCATCAAATTGATACTCTTTTAAAGAAAGAACTTGATGAAGATAGAATTACAAATTGCTTGTATGGTCACTTTCTCTGGCATATTAATGGTAGAAATGACCTAAACTACATGCTCAATAATGGCTATCAATTAATCAAAGATGAAAACGGTCAAAGTCGCCTTACGTCAGTGGATTGTGAGTAGACCAGAGTAAACTGAGAAATGATTGGCACTACCTTACTAAGCCTCTTAGGATTAGTAAGGTTTATATCGCATAGCATTTGAAACAGTCTTACTAAACTTTAAAAGCTTGGTAAGATTATTTAGTCTTAATGAATGAAGATTTACTAATCCCTGGAGGCTTAGTAAACCTGAGCTTTTCCCCAGAGACTCACCCTTTTGATCTAACAGCTCAATATCACATGGTTATTAATTGTATTTGTGAGTGTATGTGAATAGTAAGTATAGTGTATTGTCAGCCCCTATCCGGAACAGTCAGAAGAAACTATTAATTGATACCATCCCTCAAAGGTAACGCATCAATAGATCTGATTTCATTGTCTATCATGCTTACTAATCCTTGAAGGTTTAGTAAGCCACAGTAATGATTAATCTTACAAACTAATTCTACACCCTGCTCTAAGCTCTTTGCTCTACGCACTTTGCCCTTTGCTCCGTGCCCTACTTCACTCATAAGTCTAATTTCTAACCTCCAAAATCTAACTTCTAAAAATCAAAGGCATGGCATCAATAGTCCAAATTCATTGGCATAATACTTACTAATCCTTGAAGGCCAAGTAAACAACGGTAAATGGTTAATTTTCCCCCTCTACACCCCGCTCTAAGCATCATACTCTTCACCCTTTGCGCTATGCTGTCTCTAATGTCTAAATTCTAGTTTCTAACATCTAACATCTCACATTTAAAATCCACTCGGCACCACTTCAACCCATTGGCCGGATTTGTAGGCACTGATTTCATCATCATACATTGCTCCTGCATGTACTGCCGGCTGGTAAAATCTACCGAGGTAGGCCGCATTTAACACCACTCTAAATGTTTTACTCTTAGAAGCATACAAATCAAAATAAGTGTACACGCGATCATCGCGGATATCCTGATACTCAGGAGTATCACCAACATTGATGCTCGTAGTCAAATCCATTCTTAGGTTTCTAATTTCCCAACCTGAAGGGAATATCTGCGTCAACGCCATCTCTTCATAGTGAAATCTTACCCCACCCGGATGCTTCACCGTTACCTCAGCGATAAAATCGGAGCCTTGTTCGAGCCTGGAAACATCAATTGTTTTACCAGACATGTCTTCATACCTCACAGTCATCTCCAGACCATTTGACTCATCAAGCTGATCGCTGGTCATTGGTGTACCTTCGTTGATCAATCTCACAAAAATCGACTGACCGCTGGTATTTTTCAGTGTGACCTTTTCTGCACTAAAGTTGAGTTTATGTTGCATGACAGGCTTCTCAGGATCAGCTTTTTGAGATTTTTTACCATTGATCGTAAACTCATAACCAAAAGGTGAAGCGTCATCACGACTGCCAACAAATTTGGCTACGCCCAATAGTGTATAAGCTACCGTCTGGGTGCTAAACCACCTGCGAGAGCCTATTTGATCTACGAGTTCGTCTAATACTTTCTTAGCAGTTATTTTATCATCCAAAAGTACCAAGGCCTCTAAAATCATAGCACGGTCTCGCATTGAGCTTCCATAAGAATAACCCAGTTCCCGATATTCATCAACATCTATGGAAGCTCCTGAAATAATTTGACTGGCTACCTGTCTACGACCGGCCAATTGATAAGCCGCTGCTAATCTCCATCGTGCAGCAGAAGTAAGATTTGGTGTTTCTCGCATTCTGTTCATTGCACCTAAAGCAGGACTTCCGGCAAGCGCGAGCGTATATAATCTATAAGCCTGGGTATTCTGACTGCTTCTGCGCCAATAGCGATAATCTGAATTACGTGTATCGTCCCATTCGTTGGCCCTGGTAGTTTGGAATCGCACCCAGCTTTTCTTAAAACCAGTCGGAAGAGAGTACCCAGAGGCCTCAGCTTCTATCATAAAGTGTCCTGCATAGTTAGTTCCCCAGCCGCTATAATTGCTGTACTGTCCCGGCCAGTAAGAAAGACCACCATCTGAATTCTGGAAGTTTCTTAGTCTTTCTATAGCAGCTCTGATGTTATTCTCTATCTCTTTTTTTCTCTCATCAGAAAGATCTAGCACCTTATCCAAATGCAGTTGAGGAAATACCGATGATGTGACCTGCTCAACACAACCATGTGGATACCTGATAAGATAATCTAGACGACTTTCTAAATTGAGTTGTGGAAAGCTTGACACTTCCATAATGGCGCTGTTAGTGCCTTCTACTCCGATTGGGCTATAATCAGTTGACCAGCTTTGACCCGGCTCGATCACTGCATCTACATATCTCTTAACCGGAGGGTTTGCCAACCTCACATCCATTTCCACTTCATGGCTTGCACGCTCTCCATGGCCTGAAACCACTACTTCGACCTTGCCAATCCCAATAGATTCTTTCGCTTCCAACTCAAAATAGACCACCTGGTCACCTTCTTCGGTAAATCTCAGGGTTTGTCTATCGCTGCCTTTACAGTGAAAGAGATCGTTTGACTGAATCTCAGCTCTTACGGTCTTGATTTTCTTATCCATAGCAAAAACAGTAACAGGCACTTTTACAGTTTCACCAGGTCCGATCACACGTGGTAAAGTGGTAAGCACCATCAACGGTTTCTTTACCGGTGTGGCTTTTTCTGACTTGCCGTAGGCTTCACCTCCACCAGCAACGACCATTGTGCGCACAGAGCCTACATAATTAGGCATGCGAAAAGTATGTTTAGCCTTTTCTCCAGGTTTAAGGTAGAATGGCCCCGCATATTTAACCACTGGTTTAAAGCGATTAGCTTTCTTGCCACCGTCTTTGCCCAATAATTCTTCATCACCACCCAAAGCCAGTAGACCAGACATCTCTCCTGCCATGGCACCAACTACATATTGATACATGTCCCAGGTTTTCACGCCAAGTGCTTCACGCGAAAAGAAATAATTCCACGGGTCAGGAGTTTTGAAACGGGTTAGATCCAGTAAACCTTCATCAACCACGGCTACAGTGTAGGCCATCCCTTTGCCATCTTTTTCACTTACTTCTATTGTAAAGCGCTCCTCAGGGGCTAATACATCGGGCATATTGATTTGTGGATTGAGGTGTGTCTTTGGATTTTCGACAGCGATCGACTGCACACCATACATACGAATAGGCAAATCATTGGCTGTAACATTATGTGGCTGAATATAGCTGATGTGTACAAACACATTAGGTGCCATAGCCTCAGTGGTCTCAAAAGTAAACGTTGACTGCTCAGCTTGTGACTCTACCCAGAAGGCGTCTACAACTTCCGATCCTGACTCGATACTCACCAAAGTACGACCTGTTTCATTGGCTGGCAATGTGACTTCTACCTGTTCTCGAATGCTGTATTTTTCTTTGTTGGTTTTAAAAGTCAACATTTCTGCACCACCGGGTCCTTCCTGGCCTGATCGCCACCAGCCTCTATAAGAAGTATAGAATAATTTACCAGTGCTGTGACCGGAAACAGGGTCTGTTATTCTTATAAGCTTTCTACCCCAAGACCTTTTGTCCAAATTAAAGTCATACATGACTTTGCCATCGGCACCTGTGCTTACGTAGTCAGTCTTGAGCAAATTGGTAGATCGGCTTCTTATATACTGGGCCAGGTCTTCCTGCTCGCTTCTCTCCCACCACCAGCGCCAGCCGACATTAAAAATCTCAATTTTTAGTTTGTCTCTACTTACAGGCTTACCTTCTTCATCGACTGTGACAATAGGGATTAAATTAGACTCATTGCTATATAACGCATCTCGCCACCCTTTACCTTTTGGAATTTTCACCCCGACATAAGAGGTATAAGGTGAGTATGGCATGCTAAAACGATCTACGCTAAAATCACCACCCTGCTCGAAAGCACGTACTTTAAAATTAGCATCAAGGACTCCCGGAGCATTGTCAGAAACATTGAAAGAGGCCTTTATTTGCGCTTTGCCCTGTTCGTCTAATTTACCATCGAAAATGAACTTTGATTCTGACTCAAAACTTTTGATTGGGTCGTTAAAATGATAGTCTTTGTACTTATCAAAAGGGGCATTACCCTCGGTGAGTGTAACTTCAATATCCGTTTTTAGACTTTTAGCGATAGCGCCATGAAGCCATTTTACCTCAATCTCTCCTGGTGTGGCCTGACCAGATTTCAAGACTTCCTCTTCAAAATCTATATTGATTTTAAGCCTATTAGGCTTCACCGTTTCAATTTTAAGGGTTTTGGTAAATGATACTCCTCCGACTTTAACTTTGGCTAACCAGTTGCCTGTTGGTGACTCCGGCTTTGTGGCTGTTCTGAAGTCATATAATCCTTTCACTGATTTGGTTTTCACATTGCGAGAAAACAGCTGATTTTCAGGCGTAAATAGCTCAAAAACAATTGGGTGGTCATCGGGAATGAGGTTGAGCTTGTCTTCCATCATAAAGGAAACATATAATGAGTCACCCGGACGCCAAACGCCTCTTTCTCCATAGATAAAGCCTTTGAGGCCTTTTTTCACTTCACTACCACCGATATCAAACATACTTAGCGACAAGGCTGAACCATCATCTAGACGTAAATAACCACGCTGGTTGCCATCTTTGGCTGTTAATAAATAAGGCTTTGAGTCAATAGGAATTCTTACCATGCCATTGCTTTCTGTCACACCAGAAGCAATCACCTGGTTTTGAAGGTTGAGGACCTCAACATTTACCCCCTGTTTTGATGCAGTTGTTGTGAGGTCGGTAACAGCTACTAATAACTCTTTACTATCACCTCCTTTCACGATTATACCAAGGTCAGAAGCAAGCACATTTCTCGATTTTACATGCCTGTTTCGCATGTAGTATGATGGTCGACATGGGTTGTCACGCTCGTCCCAACGATAGCCATCATTATAATTGTAGTAGTAGTCGTCATAATAATAGTCATCGGTATCATCATAGCTTAACATTTCAGGATCATCAAGTAAGAAATCTACTTCTCCATCTTCCTCCTCCTCAGTATCGCTACAAGGGAATAGTGAATGTTTCTTATCAAAATCTAGCGTTACACGATAGATTGCACCGGGCTCGACTTGTATAATTTTCGATAAGTCTAATGCAAAGGAATTCCAGACTCCGAAATCTACTGCTCCCAGTGATTTGAGTGCGACATCTTCTTTATAAATGAGTCGACCGACTCTTTTCAGCTCTCTTCGCCCGTCAAGGTGGTTGACTTGTAAGAACTGGCCTATGTTGTCTTCAAAGATTTTAAGCACTCTTACATTTACACCATTGAGGTTTACTGCTTTAAAAGGAAAAATAAGGCCATCAGTACTAGGTAAGATCACACCATCACCGATCAATTCTACATTTGGTTTGATGTTGCTAAACTTCACGGTTTGTGAGAAAGCTGTCTTCATTTGATAACCCATGGTATTTCTCACACCTTTTGTTACGAGCAACTCAGTCTGCTCGGTCATGCGTTCGGCCGGGTAGGCTGTTACCGTGTTGTCATCAATTACGAACCTAAGATTAGTGCCCGATTTCAGATATATCAGACCTTTTAATTCCTGTTGCTCTGCCAGTGGGTCTGAAAAATACAAGGTAATATATTGCTCAGGCTGCTGGGTCAGGCGCATATTCATAACGGTAAAATCACCTAGCGGGGGTATTTCTATCACTTCCTCACCTTTTGAAGGTGACTCCATAGGCTCGCCATCCCATTGCAGCACAACCTGGCTGGCACTTTTACCCCTTTGAATACTATCTATTACAAAATTGTGATTTCTGCCATTGGCAGAGTGCTCCCATTTAAGAGAAACCTTTTTACCACCTTGAGTGGCCTTAAGTGAGCCCTCCACTTTTTCATCAAAGGCAAAATCTGAGGTCACTAACTCGCCTTTGAGTTTTTGCCAGTCAAGGTTCTTTTTGTCATAGGCCTCGAGACCACCGAAATTTACAGAAATATGCTGCTCCATGGTTTGAAACTGAAAAGTGAGCACTTCCAGTTTATCAGGCACTTCCATTATATCTCCCAGCGCAAAATCTACTTCGAATAATTTGCCTGAGGGTAAGGTCTCAGCAGGCGTAAACTCTACAATACGGTCGGATATCCATTGAGCTTCACCTTCGATACTTGGTTTAAAATCAAACAAGTCATCAGCCGCTTTCTCACCAGCCGTTGTGCCCGGAATAGCTTCTCGAAGCCTTACCTGAATGGTGCTCTCAACAGAAATAACTCCCGAAGTGAATGCTGAAACATAACCCGTAAAGGCCGGATCGACCTCAATTGGCTCTTGAGAAGGTTTATCACCACCACAAGCAAGTAGTAGTATAGAAAGAGAGGATAATAAAATTCTGTGTAAAAAACGGCTTGACATAATTAATTGAATTGGCTACTGTAAAATCGCCCACAATATACAAGCTTCTTTTATGCGCTCATACTTACTTCGTGTATTTTATTCAATCAACTTTAGGGATTGTGTAATGAAAGTTATACCTCTCCCTTTTCTGACAACATAATGGCCACCGCTTTGGTCGAAGGAAACTGAGAGAAAATGATCACCATGATTACCGTGATAGGTATACTTAAAATCATACCCGTTATTCCCCATATCGCGCCCCAAAAAGACAGTGCTAATATTGTGACTAATGCACTCAAGTTCATAGAACTACCCATGAGCTTAGGTTCCAAAACATTGCCAACAACGATTTGAATAGCGCCTACTATGAATAATACCAGCAGTGCAGAAGATATCTCCCCAAACTGTAAGAGGCAGAATACAGCCGGAAACAAGGTGCCAATCAATGAACCAATGGTTGGGATAAAGTTTAATAAGAATATGAGAAAAGCCCAGAATACCGGTGAGTCGATGCCTATAATTAGAAGTACAAAGTAACTCAAAACACCGGTTATAAAACTCACCAGCGTTTTTAACCCTAAGTACTTAGCTACGGAAATTTCAATGCTTTTTATAATTTCCATTATTCGATCGAAACGCTCACTATCAGCAAACATATTAGCTAGCTTAGGTCGGAAAAAGGCCTCTTCCAGAAATATAAAGGCAACATAGATTAAAATCATGAAAGTGCTGCTAAAGATTTCAGAAAGAGAGTTGAATATTGACCTCAGGATAGTGCCAAAATCAATATCACCACTATGAGTATTGATGTACTCAAACACATCAATATTGAAAGCTTTATTAACTTTCTCTACCATAGACCCAACATTGGCCTCATACTTTGGATAAGAGTAAGCCAGTGCATTAATATTAGCAGTAATCAAACCTGACGCAAACCCAAGGATTGATAAAATAATGATGGAAGTAAGTAGATTTTTTGCCCATAAGGCAAACCTCTTTTTCACGAAAGGAATTTTATCCAGTAGCTCTCTGATTTCTCTTATTACAAACCAAAGTAGAATGGCAAAAACAAATGGAATGAGTAATGTCTTGCCAAATACCAAAACAATAACTATTGAAATAGCAGTAATAAAGAAGTAGGCTATATTTTTCATTGAAAAAATTATAAAAAGTCCAGGTCGAAAGTAGCATTTTTTGAAACTCTGAACAAACTATAGTTTAATGCCTTTCAACAAGCAACTGGCCATACTTCTCCCGAAGCTTGTTTAGTTTCGGATTGATGTAGGTTTGACAAAAAGGCTTCTTGGGATTTTGCCGGTAATAGTCTTGATACTCAGATGGGGACGCTTTAAAAGTGTGAAACGGAAGTATTTGGGTTATAATAGCCTTTTCAAAATCAGCTTGAAGATCAGTTAAAATTTCCGAGAGCACAGTTTTATGCTCTTTATCAAAATAATAAACGGCTGAGCGGTATTTGGCTCGCATGGAGTGATCGCTGGTGCAGTCGTGTGTATGTAAATGAATGGCTACCAGGTCATTGACCGTTATGATCTTTGGATTAAAATGTACAATCACAGCTTCTGAAAAAGAATCAGCAGGTGCTTCTGAGGCGATCCAGCCTTGTTCCACTTTTGTCACTCCTTTTAAAAAAGAAAAGACTGCCTCTGTGCACCAGTGGCAGCCTCCTCCAAAGCCTATTTTCTTTAAGTTAGCCATCGAGCGATTTTAATTCCTCTTTGAGCTTCTTAGGCAGTCCGTTTACCACCAAATCATAGCTGTGATCGATAAGCTCTAACATGAGATTGTCAGGCACAGAACCATCACACTCCACTGTATTCCAATGCTTTTTATTCATATGATAACCTGCATTAATTCCAGCATATCGGTCCCTCAGCTCCACAGCATACTCAGGATCGCACTTCAGGTTGATACTCGTAAATAAATCTACATCTGTAAGGGCATACATCTTTCCCATCACTTTGAAGACTAACACATTTTCATCGAAAGGGAAATCCTCGGTGGTACCGGGTTTGGCCATGCAGTATTCTCGGTAGCTTTCTATATCCATAATTAAATATACAAAGCTTTTATGATTCCGGTTAACCGCTAATGCACGTTCCCAACCCGGAACGGCTAGACAATGACTTTAAAATAAGTGCTTGCCTATGAAGTAGATCATGCCCAACAAGAAGATCGTAATAGACAATTTGTTGACAAAGTGCATTGATCTAATGCTAAAATTAGATGGCCTATTTGGGTCTTTCTTTCTGAAAAAATAACCCCACACTTCTCCTAACTGAAAATAATCTTTCAGCGAATTTCTGTCCTCATTCTTTTCTCGATTTGCCATATGTTATTCAAATTAGTCATTTTAAATGACTGGTTATTATTCCTCACTTAGTCGTGATTGAGCTCAGGTTCTACCCATTGACCATCTTCTCTAATAATCTCGATCAGCTCATCTACTGCATGCTCAGACGGCACTCCTCTTTTCATCACTTCCTGTCCTTTGTACAACGTAATTTTACCTTTACCAGATCCCACATAGCCGTAATCCGCATCAGCCATTTCTCCAGGTCCGTTTACAATACATCCCATGATACCAATTTTAACACCCTTGAGGTGATCGGTACGTTTTCTGATCATTGCCGTTGTCTCTTGCAAATCAAAAAGTGTACGACCGCAAGACGGACAAGAAATATACTCAGTCTTCGTCATACGGGTACGGGCCGCTTGCAATATGCCGAAACTGGTATTGTTGAAGTTTTGAACCAACGCTAATTGTTCTTCTTTATTTAGTTTTTCATCCCAATGATGGGCTAGCAATACACCATCACCCAGACCATCGATAAGAAGTCCACCGATGTCTGTGGCAGCATAGATCTGCAACTGATCTTCCGTGAGGTCTGAGTAATCTCTTTTTATGATTACCGGTTGTGTCACATTTGCATTGATGAGCTTCATGAAAGCCCGCCTTTGCTCGGCTAAACCGTGTTTATTATTTGTCTCTAGCAAAAGAACAGCTGTCTTATCTTGTTTTAAAGTATCCAGAAAAGCATCATTAAGATCGGCTACATCAACTGCTATAAAATTGACTGCAGCATGTTTGCTGCTCTTCCCTTGATATTGATCTGCATTCAACAATGGAATCTTGTTGACCTGATCAGCATGATTTAACCAAACGTCATAATCAATAATTTCTTTAAGGCCATTGGGTAGCATAAAAGGAACCGGTTTGCCACCGCTATAAATATAGTCAGCCCCAAGGTCATTCATTCTCCACTTATCAGGCTCTGGCAAATAGAAATGCCCTATTGCTTTAAGGTCTTTATAGTTGTCAAGTGCAATTCCGCTTAGATCGGTTATCACACGAGGCACGTTTTGTCCACCGATATTTGCTACTTCACGCGAGTCTCTGCGCTCATATTTAAACGGGTCAAGCGGATTGTTCTCGATTGGGGCTATTGACTGATGATCTGCTCTGTCGATATAGCGATCAACCATGGTCTGGGCTACAGGAGCTTCGAATTCAGGTTCTTCAGTGAGCGACACGCGTACTGTATCTCCAAGGCCATCTTCAAGCAAAGTGCCAATACCAACCGCACTCTTAATCCTGCCATCTTCACCCTCTCCGGCTTCTGTCACTCCCAAATGCAAAGGATAGGGTTGCAAACCTTCTTCTTCCAGTTTGTTGACAAGTAGCCTGTATGCCTGCACCATCACTTGTGTGTTACTGGCCTTCATCGATAATACAATATCGTAGTACTCAAGATCTTCGCAGATTCTTAAAAATTCTAAAGCCGACTCCACCATACCCAGTGGTGTATCACCATAGCGGCTCATGATTCTATCTGATAAGGAGCCGTGGTTGGTACCAATACGCATAGCGGTACCATGCTCTTTACAGATTTCAACCAGTGGTGTGAATTTTTCTCTGATTCTATCAAGCTCAGCCTGATAAGTATCGTCAGTATACTCTATTTGCTCAAATTTCTTTTTATCGGCATAGTTGCCGGGATTTACCCGTACTTTTTCAACGATTTTTGCCGCTAACTCTGCCGCATTAGGTGTGAAGTGAATATCAGCAACCAATGGCACATTATAACCTCGTTTTCTGAGCTCTTTCTTTATCTCAGCAAGGTTTTGAGCCTCTTTTAAGCTAGGCGCGGTTATCCTCACATATTCGCAACCGGCCTCAACCATACGTATCGTTTGCTCAACGGAGCCCATCGTATCCATCGTGTCTACGGTAGTCATTGATTGTACTCTGATGGGGTTATCGCCACCTAGAGGCACATCGCCAATGTAGACTTCTCTGGTTTTTCTTCTGGAATATTGGGTAAGACTGTTGCAGTATTTCTTTGTAGAAGCTATTAATTCTGAATTCACGCTAGCTGTTATTTACTTTGCTGTAAAGGTAACTGTTAGGTGTTAGAAAATGTTTCTTAATCTGCGACTATTTATAGCGCAAAAGAACGATCAATACACCTAACCAGTAGTTATTAAATAAATGGCCAAAATAGATAGAAATACTATCGACAGCAAATTACTTACGATTACGAGCCATTTGCTTTTCGGATTCGCGTAATTGAGCCAAAGGATTGTCAATAAGCTTAATAGAAACAGTAATACCGGCTTATTTCTTCGATGCGTATTATCTGCTACCTGATATTCTTTTCTATAAATGATAAAATTGATAATTAATCGAAAGACTAAAACGACAAGTAGCGTTGGCAAAACCACATCGAGCGTCATTTACATCATGTGGGTTACATTGTCGAGGTTGCCTTTGTATCGCTCAACTACTACTCCAAATTTTTCCAGGAAGTCAACACCTTCATCGCTTTCAATACCCTTGTATTCTGCGTAAGAATTGAGGTAAACGACTTTTTCTACACCCATGGTAAACATGATACGGGCGCATGCCAGACATGGCGCTAATGTTACAAACATAGTGGCCCCTCGCACTTCTGTCTTATTTTTTACGGCATAGAGTAAAGCATTTTGCTCTGCATGTATAGCCAGCGAACAACCACCTTTTGAATCACGCTTGCAACCTTCTTCCGGCCATTCCTGATCGCAGTTGTGCGTGCCAGAGGGTGGCCCATTGTAGCCAATGGAGATAATCCTGGTGTCTTTGGTAAGCACCGCCCCTACATGACGCTTGATACAGTGTGAGCGCTTAGCCAGATTCACTGCCAACTCCATAAAAATATCATCAAATGCCGGTTTATTCATCGTGCTTTTATAAAATGTAATTGAGCGAAAGTTGCGTATATTTAGCCATTTTAAAAAATAACCTACTGCAAATCTATGAAATCGAAAAGGGCCTTAATGCTTATCACCGGATTACTTTTAAGTTATATCTCTTGCCTCAGTCAGGAGTCGCTCAATCCGCGACCAAGCCCTACCGATATCACAAAAATGAAACATAAGAATACTTACTTAAAAATCACTTACAGTAGACCTCAGAAAAATGGCCGTGAGATCTTTGGCAACCTGGTGCCATACGGCAAAGTATGGAGAACGGGAGCCAATGAGGCAACCGAAATTACACTTACAGATACTGTGCTGGTGGCGGGCGATACATTGAATGCAGGTACCTACAGTATCTTTTCCATTCCTCAAAGAGATAAATGGACAGTAATTTTTAATAGTGAATTGGGCCAATGGGGTGCTTATAATTACCTGGAAGCCAGTGATGTGTTGCGTATAGAAGCCCCTGTTGAAAAAGTTACTGATGTCATATGGGAGCCTTTTACCATTCAATTTGAGCCTCATAACAGCAAAGCCGATCTTATTTTCCTTTGGGACCGAACCAAAGTAAAAATACCAATCGATTTTTTGGATTAGAAATCCCCCAAATTAAGGGATGGAAGACTGAAAGAACTGCACTACCTTACTTCTACCTAAACCCTGCGCTTATGAGAAATATTATTACTATTCTCCTGCTTTTCGGTGGCTTCCACCTGATGGCTCAATCCACCGCTGGTGACAAGCACTTTAATAATCAGGAATGGCAAGAAGCCATAAAAGCATACACAAAACATTTAAAGAAAAATTCAGCAGACTCAGCGGCTTTGTTTAAGACGGCTCAGGCTTACCTGAACCTCAATCAGTATGAGCAAGCATTAGAATATTTTCAACAAGCCGAATCGAGCAATTACTCTGTCAATGCCACAACACTCGGCAAAGCACAGGTCTATCTCGCTCAAGATCAAAATGAAGAAGCTCTGGCAACAATTGTCTCAGGGGCAAATCAAGGAGCCAGCTTTTACATGACTTTAAAAAACGACCCTACATATGACCCATTGCGTGATTTAAGTGATTATCAAAAGGCATTATCTGTTTTAGAAACCAATGCATATCCTTGTCTGAATAGTGAAAAATACAGGCATTTTGATTTCTGGCTGGGAGAATGGGACGTGCTGGTTAACGGCCAAAAGGTCGGTGACAACAGTATAACCCGAGCAAACGGAGGCTGTGCGATACACGAAAATTACACCACAGGCACAAGGAATTACACGGGGCAAAGCATCAATTACTACGACCCCATCGATAAAAAATGGCATCAGCACTGGGTAGGTAGTGGTGGTGATGTATTCAATTACCTTGAAACTGACCGAGCAGATGGCATGCTACAATTTGAAAGTAAATTTATGAATCAACAAGGGCGGATATCTCTGTCCAGGCTGACTTTTACACTCAACGATGATGGCACTGTAAGACAATTTTTTGAAAGCAGTACTGATGAAGGCAAAACCTGGTCACCTGCATTTGATGGATTATATAAGAAAAAAGAAAACTAGCCTTCGTAGGAGATTCTATACACCTTATTGCCATAGTCGTCAGACACTAATAATGACCCGTCAGGTAATTGTAGCACATCTACAGGTCTACCTGTTTGGTCTTGGGTAGCATCGTCTAACCAACCATCAGCAAACACCTCTCCGGCAGTGGCCCTGTTATTTTCAATTTGCACTCGCATTATTCTATAACCAATCTTAGATGAGCGATTCCAGCTACCATGCTGGGCGACAAATACATCCCCTTTGTATTCTGCTGGAAACATATCACCAGTATAGAATGTCATACCCAAAGGTGCCGTATGCGCTTTGAAATTATATTGAGGTTTTACAAAGTCATTGCAATGTCTCTTAGAGCCAAATTGAGGGTCAGCGATATCGCCTCCGTGACAATACGGATAGCCGAAGTGCTGGCCGACTTCTGTCACCCGGTTCAACTCACAAGGCGGAATGTTATCGCCCATCATATCACGACCATTGTCAGTAAACCATAAATCACCCGACTCTGGGTTCCAGTCAAAGCCTACAGTATTTCTTACCCCATGAGCCACAATTTCTAAATTACTTCCATCGGGATCTATTCTTGTAATAGATGCATATATCTCATCGCTCTCACAAATATTGCACGGAGCCCCAACAGGCACATAGAGCTTACCATCTGGCCCAAAGGCTATATATTTCCACCCATGGTGGGCATCTGTCGGATATTCATCATAAATCAATTCAGGACTAGGAGGATTTTCCAGGTCAGCTTCAATATTGCTAAACTTCCATATCTTACTCACCTCAGCCACATACAAATCACCATCTTTAAACGCCACACCATTTGGCATTCTCAAGCCTGAGGCAATTACATATTTTTCGTCAGCTTTCCAGTCGCCATCAGTATCTCTGAGTGCATACACTTTATCCTCTGCGCGATTGCCCACATACACGACTCCAGAAGGACTTATAGCCAAAGATCTTGCATTCTCCACTTCAGCAAAAACATCAATTTTAAAACCTGGGGGCAGATTAATCCCGTCTTTTTTAGGTTCATCATCGTTATTATTTGCATTATCTGTAGTTGCTTTATCTTCTTCTGAAGAACCGCATGCCATTG
>NZ_SMMD01000875.1 GCF_009711475.1 Fulvivirga aurantia | reverse complement strand
AAAGAAGACATCAACATAAAAGAAATTTCTACGTTAATAGTCGCTACACTGGAAGGTGCAATAATTATGTCTAGAGTCGATGATCATAAGGAGTGTTTAGATTTTGCTTCTGATTACATCAAGAATTACATAAGAAACACCGTGTTGACACCATTAAAAAAGTCAGCTTAAAACGAAATATTTTTTTGATCTAAAACAGACCGAACGGTCTTTAGAAATGGATAATTATAAAACAACATTCGAAGTAAAGTGGGCAGAGGTTGACCCTAACATGCATTTAAGGCATACTGCTTATTTAGATTTTGCAGACCAGGCCCGAATCAGGTTTTTCAGAGCAAATGGTTTTAGTTTCAATAAGCTCATGCAGATGGGTATAGGGCCGATTATTTTCGGTACAGAAACTGATTATAGAAAGGAAATCTTGCTGAGTGAGACTATCACTATTGATTGTGAATTACTGGAACAATCGAGCGATGGTAGAAAGTGGAAGATCAAGCATGATGTCTACAAAGAAGATGGATCTCATGCCGCTACATTAACCTACCGTGGCGCCTGGATGGACATAAGAGCTCGTAAATTAACAGCTCCACCTGAAGAAATAGTCAAATTATTAGACAGTCTTTCTCCTAAAATGGCGAGCTATGAAGAATAAAAAGATAAAAACGCCTTTGCCACTGAGAGTAGTGAGTTGGACATTTCCCAAAGTGGAAGCTATCTCCCAGTGGTTGGCTAATAGGTGGTTTGTAAACTTATTTTTTACCCCTGTGAGGTACAAAACACCCGCTTCTGAAATCGAAATTATGGAGTCAGCTTCTAAACATGAAGTAAGGATAGCTGATAATAATGTTCAGGTGTACGAGTGGGGAGAAGGTAAGCCGGTTTTATTTGTACACGGCTGGATGGGTCGGGGAACACAGTTTAAAAGATTTGTTCCCATTTTTAATGCTGCCGGATACAAGGTCGTTTCTTTTGATGCTATTGGTCATGGTAAGTCTGAGGGCAAAAAATCACATATCATGTATTTTGCCGAGACAGTAAATGCACTGGCAGATAAGTATGATTTTCATAGTGTGGTAGGTCATTCTATTGGTGGAGTGGCTGTAATGCATGCCTTGATTAAGGATAGGTTTACCGATAAGCTTGTAATGATTGGTAGCCCTACGATGGCCGATCACATAATTGGAGCCTTTTTGAGAAGTCTCAGGGCTTCAAAACGAGTGCTTACTTACTTTAATCAATATGTTGAGAGCAAGTTTGGAAAATCATTTGACGAATACAGTGCAAAACATATCGTTAAAGACTTAGATGATGTAGACATTTTGCTTATTCATGATGAAGACGATAGGGAAGTAACGATAGAAAATCCGTACGTTATTCTCAATAAATACCCTCAGTCTAAGTTGATGACGACCAAAGGTCTGGGGCATACGAGAATTCTAAAGGATGAGGCTGTAATTGACGCTTGTCTTCAATTTACTGAAAAGAAAAAAGAGCTCATATCTGTAGCATAAGCGCTATATTGCTTTTAAAACTCACTCAGTCTCTTAATTGACCGTTTAAGGAATTACTTCTAAATCTGACTGTAACATCCTGTAGTTTAGTGTTTAGCTATTAAATCATTATTTTTGGATTATGGGCAAGATTATAGAAACCTCAGAAATATCAAAGGTTTACCGAATGGGAACCCAGACGGTGGAGGCACTTAAGTCTATTTCGATCGAAATAGATAAAGGAGAATATGTGGCTTTTATGGGACCTTCCGGTTCTGGTAAGTCTACCCTTATGAATATTATCGGTTGTCTTGATACCCCGACCAACGGAAGGTATGTATTAAACAACCATGATGTAAGTGACCTTACTGAGAACGAACTTGCCGAAATTCGGAATAAAGAAATTGGCTTTGTTTTTCAAACCTTTAATCTCTTGCCTAGAGCGTCAGCACTTGAAAATGTAGCTCTTCCACTGATCTATGCCGGTTACGGAAAATCAGATAGAGATGAAATGGCGCTGGAAGCCTTAGAAAATGTAGGTCTTGGTGATCGTGCTCATCACAAACCCAATGAGCTTTCTGGTGGACAGAGACAGCGTGTGGCTATAGCCAGAGCCTTGGTAAATAGCCCAAGTATCATTTTGGCTGATGAGCCTACAGGTAACCTGGATACCAAAACTTCATACGATATTATGGAGCTCTTCCAAAAACTGCATGATGCCGGAAACACCATTATCATGGTAACACACGAAGATGATATCGCACATTATGCCCACAGAATAATCAGGCTGAGAGATGGTCTGGTTGAGACTGATGTGGTAAATGAAAATATCACACGTGCGGCTGATCAAAAGGCAGCTTTACCTCAAGAATAAAACTCAGGTTTCTTATTGACCTCAACTTGTGCTAAACTTGCTCCACGAAGCAAAAATCAAAAGCATTAAATATGAAAGTCTATACCAAAACCGGTGATAAAGGCACAACCTCTCTATTTGGTGGTTCGAAAGTAAGTAAAGCCAACTTACGTATTGAGTCATACGGCACTGTTGATGAATTAAATTCTTACATCGGGCTCGTTAGAGATCAGGAAGTTAATGCAAAGAGAAAAGAAGAACTGGTAGAGATACAGGATAGGCTGTTTACGGTAGGTTCTATACTTGCCACAGAACCCGGTAATACCAAAGTAAAAGTACCGGAGCTCAAAAAAGAAGATGTCGAGTTTTTGGAAAAGTGTATAGACCAAATGGAGGAGGAGTTACCTCCTATGAAAAGTTTTATACTTCCTGGAGGTCATCAGTCAGTTTCTTTTTGTCATGTAGCCCGTTGTGTGTGCCGCAGGGCCGAGCGCTTGGCTGTCACGTTAAATGATAGCGAGCCAATTAACGAGATGGTTTACGTTTATCTAAACCGACTCTCAGATTACCTATTCGTTTTGGCCCGCAAAATGTCTCAGGAATTGAATGCAGACGAGGTACCCTGGAAACCTAGGATGTAAGTCAAAGTCGGTTTTTTCTAATCGCATTATTTTACTACTTTTGCAATCCTAACAGTTGTTAGTCCGTTTAACTTCTATACTATGATTGCAACACAAAATATGGAAATAAATAAAGTGGCTGAGAGCAAAATCAGCTCAATAGATTTTCACAACATTCAATTCGGTAAAGTTTATTCTGACCACATGTTCACTGTAGACTTTATGGGTGGTGAATGGAAAAATCCTCGCATAGACCCATACGAAATGATGAAAATCAGCCCGGCAAGTCCTGCGCTTCATTACGGGATTTCTATTTTCGAAGGGTTAAAAGCCTATAAACACGAAAATGGTGACATCGTGATGTTCAGACCAGATAAAAATCTTGAGCGATTGAATATCTCCGCTGAGCGTATGTGTATGCCATTGCTACCAGAAGATTTATACTTTGATGGACTAAACACACTTCTAGAGACTGATAAAAGCTGGGTTCCGGGGGTAGACGGTACATCACTTTACATAAGGCCGTTTGTTTTCTCAAATGATGATTATATAGGTATCAGACCATCTCAGGATTTTAAGTTTATGATTATTACTTGCCCTGTTGGTGCTTACTATGCTAAACCTGTAAAAGTAAAAATAGAAAACCACTTCGTACGAGCTGTAGAAGGTGGTAGCGGATTCTGCAAAACAGGATGTAATTATGGCCCGGCAATTTACCCGGCTAAGCTGGCACAAGATCAGGGTTACGATCAGCTGATCTGGACAGATGGCAAAGAGCATAAATACATTGAGGAGTCGGGTACTATGAACATCATGTTTGTGATCGATGGTAAATTAGTAACACCAGCTACTGGCGATACAATCCTCAACGGTATCACCAGAGATAGTGTACTGACACTGGCCAGAGATTGGGGCATGGAGGTAGAAGAGCGCAAAGTAGAAGTTGCTGAAGTGATTGATGCCATCAGAGATGGTAAGTTAACAGAAGCCTTCGGAGCTGGTACTGCGGCTACCATTGCACAGATCTCAAATATCGCTTATAACGATGAAGACTTTGAGCTTCCGGCTGTAGAAACCAGAGAGTTTTCTAATAAAGTACTTAAGGCACTTGACGATATTAAGTTGGGTAAAGCCGAAGATAAATTTGGCTGGTTGCACAGAATATAAATAATATTTAAACCTATATACAATCCATCTCGTAAGCTTTCGAGATGGATTTTTTTATTTCAGTGCGTAAGTCGGCCCTACTTGTAGTTTTATTACTTATTTCTCTCAGTGCCTTTTCCCAAAGGTATTTAGTACTAAAAAGGCGCAATCATGTTTTGCATCAATTTGCTCCTGGTGATGATATAAGTTTCAAATTAAAAGGTGAGAAGGTCTTCAATAACGGGTTAATCATTGGATTTAGTGATAATTCTATCAAGCTTCATTATAATGAAATCTCTTTTGACGAAATAGAAAAAATAAAATTGCCCTACCGAGACAGTCATTTTATATCTCTATTTTCTGGCTTAGCCGTGACCGGTGGAGTGCTTTTCATTGGGCTTGACCAGGCCAACCAACTTTTGGTGCAAGGCAATGGATTGGGCCCAAGTGAGGAAACGCTGATGATAAGTGGAGGTTTGATCGGCACCGGTTTATTGCTTCAGCTTTTTGTAAAGAAAAAATTTAAAATCACAGGTAGGAAGTACAGATTGGAGGCTACTGATTTTAATTACGCGAAGTGATCGATAAGCTTTCGCACGCGTGAGATTAAACTTATATTTGCAAAAAAAATTAGATATGACATCAGACGAGTTGAAAGACTTGAAAGCCCGAGTAGAGGCTTTGAGGAGGTATCTTTGACTACGATAAGAAAGTAGCAGAGGTAAAAGAAGAAGAGCTGGTTACAGCTCAGCCAGAATTCTGGAATAATCCGGATGAGGCAGAAAAAATATTAAAAGGCATAAGAGCCAAAAAAACCTGGACGGACAGTTTTGAAACTGTTTTTCAACAATTAGAAGATCTTGAAACGCTTTACGAGTTTTATCAAGCTGACGAAGTTGGTGAAGATGAAATAAATGAAGAATATGCCAAAGCTGAGAAGCTCATAGAGGATCTTGAGTTCAAAAAAATGCTAAGCGGTGAAGAAGACCAGCTAGGAGCGATTTTGGAGATAAACCCTGGAGCAGGTGGTACAGAGAGCCAGGACTGGGCAGATATTCTAAACCGTATGTATATCATGTGGGGCGAAAGTCATGGATATTCTGTAAGACAGGTAAACTACCAGCCCGGAGACACGGCAGGAATCAAGTCGGCAACCTTGGAGATTGATGGAGAGTTCGCCTATGGTAATCTCAAATCAGAAATAGGTGTTCACAGACTAGTACGTATTTCGCCTTTCGATTCAGGTGGAAGAAGGCACACATCTTTTGCATCCGTTTATGTTTCACCGATAGTTGATGACGATATCGATATTGAAATCAACCCTGCAGATGTCGAACTGCATACATCCAGATCTGGAGGTGCCGGTGGACAGAATGTAAACAAGGTAGAGACCAAAGTGCAGCTTACTCACAAACCCACAGGAATTGTAATTGTATGTCAGGTTGAGCGCTCACAGTTGGCCAACCGGGAGCGAGCCATGAAAATGCTTAAGTCTCGTTTGTACCAGAAGGAGCTTGAAGAAAGAAATGCAGCCAGAGATAAAATCGAAAGCTCTAAAATGAAAATAGACTTCGGTTCGCAGATACGAAATTACGTGCTGCATCCTTATAAGCTTATAAAAGATGCAAGAACCGGTGTTGAGCGTACAGATGTACAAAATGTTTTAGATGGCGATCTTGATGATTACATGAAAGCCTTCTTACTTGGCGCTCAGGAAGAGTCTGAGAGCTAAGCAAAAAATGCATACGAATATTTATAAGGTGCCATCGCTTCAGGTGATGGCATCTTTGCTTTTAGCGGCAACAATATCAGAAAGATAAATTAGATTTGACTCACTCATGAACAAACCAGCGAAGACATATACTCTACAGTTTTGGTTATTATGTCTGAGCAGCTACCTCTTCTTTGCCAGCTTCAATATGATCATACCAGAGCTGCCTGATTATCTCACTAGTCTGGGTGGTGAAGAGTACAAAGGTCTGATCATTTCCTTATTTACACTTACTGCGGGCTTTTCCAGACCTTTTAGCGGTAAGCTTACTGACAAGGTAGGTCGTATTCCTGTCATGGTTTTTGGTGCAGCAGTTTGCTTCGTTATAGGTTTTTTATACCCGATACTTACTTCGGTCGGTGGTTTCTTATTTCTACGCTTTATTCATGGCTTTTCTACTGGTTTTAAGCCCACAGGTACGGTAGCTTATGTGGCTGACATCGTACCGCTGAATAGAAGAGGTGAGGCCATGGGGCTGGCAGGTGTTTTTGGCACCATGGGCATGGCGAGTGGTCCAGCCATAGGTAGTGAAATAGCACTACAGTTTTCTCTTAACACTATGTTCTATGCATCGTCAGCTACAGCTATTTTGTCTGTGCTTATTTTGGTGGGAATGAAGGAGACACTGGCAAATCCTGAACGATTTAAGCTTTCTCATCTTAAAATAAAGGGGGGTGATATTTTCGATAAATCTGTGGTCAGGCCATCGATTATCATGGTGCTAAATACGTTTTCTTTTGGTATTATGCTTACCATCGTACCTGATCTTACGAAGCACATTGGCATTATGGATCAAGGCATTCCTTTTGTGAACAAAGGTGTAGCCTTCTTAATTTTTACCGTGGCCTCCTTATTTGTGAGACTGGCAGCTGGCCGGGCGTCTGATGTTTACGGTAGAGAACCTATCTTATTGATCTCTTCTTTGCTTTATGCCACCGGTATGTTTGTGGTAGGAGCTGCAGATTCCATCACTTTATTCCTCATTGGAAATGTGATTTTCGGTATTGCCACGGGCATGAATTCACCTACTATTTTTGCCTGGGCTACAGACTTGAGTCATCCGGAACATAGAGGGCGAGCTATGGCTACTGTTTTTATTGCCCTGGAGATTGGTATCATGTCAGGTGCTTTTTTATCTGGCCTCATTTACGATAATCAGCCAGAGAATTTTGCTGCCACCTTCTGGACTGGAGGTTGTGTCGCACTTGTGGGTTTTAGTTTACTTATATATTTTCTCATATCTAATAAAAGGAGGAAACATGCAAAAGACTAAACTTCTATTAACCATTTATGCTGCTGCAGTAGCTACAGATTTACTGGCAATAACCAATCAAATCGAAGACATCCGATTAATTAGCAAATCTGTGTTAATGCCGATATTAGCGATCTATGCATTTATAAGGATAAGTCGCAAAAAGGAGACTTCATTTTTAGTGCTAATTACTGCTTTAGGGTTTAGTTGGTTGGGAGATATACTGCTATTGTTTGATGCAGGAAGTGACAACTACTTCATCTATGGACTAGGAGCTTTTCTCATAGCTCATATTGGCTACATCGTTGTAAATAGAAAGGCAACTTACCCAAATACCAGTACCTCGCTACTTTCTACCCAGAAGATGCGCTACATATTTATTATCGTGCTGGCTGGTTCAGCAGTGGTACATGTCTTGTACGCCCACCTGGGTGCTTTAAAGTTGCCAGTAATAGTTTATGCAGCTATTCTTACGCTTATGGCTATTTCAGCGCTATATCGGTTTGGTAGAACATCGCATAGAAGTTTTGTTCTTGTGTTTACAGGCGCAGTTTTATTTATGCTTTCAGATACACTTTTGGCCGTTGATAAATTTGTAGAAACCTTTCCGTATGCTGGCTTTTGGATTATGGCTACATATAGTAGTGCCCAATTTCTAATTGTTGAAGGTGTAGCCGTACATGACGATGAAGGCCAATAAAAAAAGTCCGGTTGTAAATCAACCGGACCTTCCTAGCATTGAGTTTTTGACCTAAAAACTACATTTTTCTTATTCTGCCACTCCCTGAAGTGTGGCTATCAACTTTGGCAGGATCGCCTTTATAATAAACGCTACCACTACCACTTATTCTTGCATCTATCGAGCTCTTGACGTTAACCTGTGCGCTACCTGAGCCAGAAATAGATACCTTACACTTTTCTGACACGAAGTCTTCAGCTTTTACGCGACCTGAGCCGCTTATTTTTACAGACATCTCTTCTGCGCTTCCCGATAGGTAAATTTTGCCAGACCCTGAAACGGCTGTGCTTGTATAACCTGCGTCTGCATTTAGTTCTATAATGCCAGATCCACTCACTGCGAGAGATAATTCATTGGTTCTAAACTTGTCTTTACCTACAAGACTGCCAGAGCCCGAAACACTTGCCCCTTCGATAGTAGGCATGGTAATGTTTACGGTGACATCACTTGAGCTACTTCCAAACCAGCTCCAGCTGTCCTCACTATCAATATACAAAGTGCCCCCTTTCACATATATATCAACATCTTCCAAATCGTCTTCATCACCCTCTACTTCTACTCGTAATGTACTGCCCTTAGATATGTAGACATCAGCTGAGGTTTTAAGGTATACTTCTGTGAATTCAGAAACGTTTACTGTTTTTTGGGCAAGTGTAGCGGTTGTAAATGCTGCAATAAATAAGAGACTAAAAAGATACTTCATAAGTTGTAATTGATTTAAGTAGTTTGACCTGTGAGCGCATCTTTTGCACTCAAAACAGAATAAAGACTACACTTTCATTTAAAGGTTGCATCTTGTTAGACTCAATATTCAGAAAAAAGTTACAGGCTAAGAGATACTTCTTTAGATTTGCAGATTCTAAAAAGTTTTTATGGTACAGATACTACTTTGTGTTTTAATGAACGTGGGCATTTTTGTATGCTTCAGAATGTTTGGCGTTCTTAAACTTAATACATTACAGGCCATTGTTTTTAATTATATCACCTGCGTGGTCACCGGGCTTATTTTCATTGGCGACATGCAATTGGTCTCATCGGTAAGTACATCAGATACCTGGATTTATATAGCCATGGGATTGGGTGGTATTTTTATAGGCACTTTTTACCTGATGGCCATTACCACACAAAAGTTTAGCATTACCGTCTCTTCCATTGCTACAAAAATGTCATTGGTGATACCTGTTTTGTTTAGTTTATTGGTTTTAGGTATACAATCTAAGGACTATACCTTTTTTAACTATTCAGGTATGTTTTTGGCCGTTGTGGCCATATTGTTGAGTTCTTACAAAGAGAAAAAAATTAAGACCGAAGCTATTTCTGGATTTGAGTTAGCACTACCTATACTAATTTTTGTTTTAGGAGGTATAATTGATTCTTCTATCAACTACACTAACCATGTTTTTCTATCGACTAAGGAAGAGGCAATCTTTCCCGTATTTGTTTTTGCATCTGCTTCTGTGATCGGTATCATTATTTTAATGGTTCAAAAGCAAACAATCAAATTAGGAAATGTCTTGGGAGGAGTTACCCTAGGAGTAGTTAATTATTTCTCAATTTACTTTTTAATCACTTCTTTGTCTGCTTTTGAGAATGATGGTGCAATGGTGTATCCACTTATGAACGTAGGAATCATTATTTTTGGAGCGATCGTTTCAGTTATTTTCTTTAAAGAGAAAATCAGTAAACTTAATTTTGCCGGGTTGGTGCTGGCATTAATTTCAATTATATTAATTTCTTACCAGGAACTATCTAATCTCTAATGTCAAAGCCCGAAAGTTATAAAACCATATCTACACATGGTGAAGGGCTATACAAAGAAAAAGGAAGCAAGTTTATAGGCCTTTCTTTTCACGTTACTTCAGAAGAAGAAGTAAAAGTTGAGCTTGAGAAATTAAGAGCTACTTATCATGATGCACGTCATCACTGCTATGCCTATGTATTGGGTGCAGAGCGTAAAGATTACCGCGCCAATGATGATGGCGAGCCTAACCACTCTGCAGGAGATCCTATACTGGGCCAAATTAACAGTAAAGCGTTGACGGATGTATTGGTAGTGGTCATTCGTTATTTTTGGGGTACAAAGCTTGGTGTAAGCGGCCTGATAAATGCCTACAAACTGGCAGCAGAAGAAGCCCTAAACAATAGTAAAATAATCACTGTTGCTATTACCGAGCGCTTGGAGCTGGAGTATGATTATGATGCTACAAGTGAGGTGATGCGATTGATAGATGATTATAACATTGATATTGTAGATCAGCAATTTGCTGCATCTTGTTCTGTAGTGGTAGATGTGAAAATTGGCTTGATCGATCAGGTCAAAGAAAAACTACAACTATTAATCGATACAGGCAGCAGCATTACAGTCAAGTGATAGTTGTTATCTATCAAACCATAAATTTAACATATAGCATTTATTATAAATTTAGACTGCGAAGGCTCAAATTTGTAGGAGTAAAAACAAGAAAGCTAAAACACAGATAAAATGATAGATCTTACAGAAGATAACTTAAAAGAGATAGTAGAAAATAATGAGATGGTAATGGTGCAGTACGGAGCTACATGGTGTGGCAATTGCAGAATTACTAAGCCAAAATTTAAGCGATTGGCATCTGAAAACGAAAATGTACAATTTGTATATGTAGATGCTGAAAAGTTGCCTAACTCACGTGAGCTGGCTGAGGTGAAAAATTTACCAACATTCGCTGGTTTCAAAAATGGAGCGTTAGTATCTCAGGCTTCAGGAAATAAAGTTGAATTAATAACTAATATACTAGATGAGGTTACCAATAATTAAGCACGTAGTTGAATTCGTAGACAAAAACGATGAAGACTGGGTTGTAGAAACGATAGAATTACTTGAATATCTCACTGAGGCGAAAGGCATCAAAGATGAGGAACTCGATGTGATTGGAGAGTTGCTATCTAACTTATATGGTGCCATAGAAGTGAGTAAAGAAATTAAAGAGGGTAAATCTTCTAAAGAAGCTCTAAATGGTTTTATGGAAAGAGTTATGGGGTCTATAGACAAATAACATTACCACCTAAACCGATGAAGCCCTTTGGCAATAGCTGAAGGGCTTTTTTATTCTACATAGCCTTTCTGCTCTAGCTTATTGTACATTTCTAGGCACACCCAAGCATCTGTAGCGGCATACTGAAGTTGTTTTTGGGTGAGCTTCTCAGCTTCCCAGTTAGATACCTGAGCATTTTTAGATATTCTGAAACCAAGAATGATAGCCGTAAGCTTTCTCAAGCCATTACTTTCTATACCAATCTCAGTCACCATTTTATTAAGCTCTACAAAGCCTTTGTGTTTGGCCGGTCTCAATTTATTTAAGTCTTTTAGATCATCTCTGAGCGCAACACCTATTTTGGTAATATGCTCATTTTCTAAAAACCTTAGAATTTCATCAGTTATACCTGTGTAATTGATTCTTATCAAAAATACCTCTTCAGGAATTGCGATCTGTATCATCGCCACATGATTGTATTCTCCCTTTCTAAAAGTCGGCTTAGACTCAGTATCAAAGCCTACTATCTTGTGGTCACTGATTTTTTTGAAGACAGATGCTAATTGATCTTCCTTAGTAATAAGGTGTATTTTGCCTTTGTAACCATCCAAAGGAAGCTCATTAATCTCTTCTCTAGAAATAGTAGAGGCAAACATTATTTAGTAGCAGTTGAATCTTCTTTAGACTGACCTATGCGCCTGATCTTAATATTGAGATAGGCATACATAATCGTCATGAATGGACTTATAATATTAAAGAAACAATAAGGCATGTAGGCAAAAGTAGCTACACCAAGTACAGACGATTGATAAGCACCACATGTATTCCACGGAATCAAAACCGATGTAACCGTACCTGAGTCCTCTAAAGTTCTACTAAGATTTTCTGGAGCCAGACCACGCTCTTTATATTCGCTGGCAAACATTCTACCAGGTACTACAATGGCAATATATTGATCAGAAGCAGTTACGTTGAAGGTAATGCATGTTGCAGCTGTTGAGGCTACTAAAGAGCCGGTAGATTTAGCGAGACCAATGATTGACTTTGCTATGCGTTTAAGCATGCCGTTTGTTTCCATTACTCCACCAAAAACCATGGCCGTCACAATCAGCCAAACGGTGCTCAACATACCATACATACCACCTGAACTTAATAGTTCGTCTACCATTTCGTTGCCAGTGGCCATAGATACATCAGAAAACATGGCTTGCATGATAGCGCCATAAGCAGATTTTAATGTATTGTCTGTAACGCCTGACACCCCATCCATAAGGTGTGGCTGAAAGATAAGAGCAAAAACACCGCCTAGTAATGTTCCGGCCAAAAGTGCTGGTAACGCAGGCACCTTTTTTACGATCATGAATATGACGGCTGCAGGTACTATAAATAATGCGAGGTTGATATTAAACTTTTCAGTTATCGCTTTTTGTACGATTGCTACTTCGCCCACATTGGCTGAGGTATCTAGTGTGAATCCCCAAATAAGAAAGATGATAAGCGCGATAATAATTGAAGGGCCGGTTGTAAAGGCCATGTATTTTATATGGGTGAATAGATCTGTGCCTGCCATAGCCGGAGCCAGGTTGGTAGTATCAGACAGTGGAGACATCTTATCGCCAAAATAGGCGCCAGATATTACGGCACCTGCCACTACGCCATCATGTATGCCCATGGCCTTTCCTATACCAATGAGAGCTATACCGACTGTAGCCGCTGTTGACCATGAACTACCTGTAGCAAGTGAAACAATGGCACTTACGATACATGCAGCAAATAAAAATATGGTTGGATTGAGTATTTCGAGCCCGTAATAAATCATGGCTGGTACAATTCCACTAATGAGCCAGGTACCTGAGAGTGAACCAATCATTAATAATATAAGTATAGCAGCCATGGCTGAGCTTATACTTTTTACAATGCCACTTTCAAGATCTTCCCATTTGTAGCCAAGCTTTAAACTCAAAAGACCGGCAAAGGCGGCTGTTACTAATAAAGCAATCTGGTTTGGGCCGTACGAAGAGT
>NZ_SMMD01000747.1 GCF_009711475.1 Fulvivirga aurantia | reverse complement strand
TTTGCCACCTTGAGAAACGCCAGAGGCGGCAATAATCCTGACGTGGTGAAGACAGCACTTGATTGTGAAAGATTTGGCGCTGAGGGCATAACTGTGCACCCAAGGCCAGATGAGCGACATATTAGATATGATGATGTATTAGCGCTGGCAGAGGTTGTAAAAACGGAATTTAATATCGAAGGATACCCCGATGCCCGATATATGGAGCTCGTGAAACGTGTGAAGCCTGCACAAGCTACATTAGTACCAGACCCACCAGATGTTTTGACCTCAAACGCAGGTTGGGATACAATAAAGCATGCTGAGTTTCTCAATGAGGTGTTGAGTGAGTTAAAAGCAGAGGGCATTAGAACTTCAATATTTGTTGAGCCTGATGAAAAAATTATAGAAGGAGCCGCTAATGTAGGAACTGATAGGATCGAGCTGTACACTGAAAGTTACGCTGTAAACTATCGTAAAGACAAGCACCTTGCTGTAGACGCTTATAAAAAAGCAGCTTCTGTTGCAAAAAAACTAAAGCTAGGAATCAATGCAGGTCATGATCTCGACTTAGAAAATCTCGCTTTTCTAAAAAAAGAAATACCATATATGGACGAGGTATCTATCGGACATGCTTTGGTTTGCGATGCCATATATTTAGGGCTTGAAAACACGATACAGTTGTATTTAAAGCAACTAAAGGTTTAATTTATGTAATGAACCCTTTGAAAGGCCTAGCAAAAGACGATCTTAAAAAGATTGAAACTACAGTTTCCAATGCAGAATCTAATATAACCGGAGAAATCGTACCAGTACTTCTATCCAGAAGTCATACTTATCCTGCATCAAAATACAAATACGCTCTTCTATTTGCGTTTACAGCATTTGTAGTTTTAGTACTGCTCGATCGACTTGTACCTGCATTTCAAATTTATGACCCACTGCTTTACTTTGCGCTGGTTTTTGGAGGCGCTATTTTAGGCTATTTTCTCCCGCTCTTGTTTCCATCTTTATCTGTGCTTATTACTTCTCCTGCAGAGAAAGAGTTTGCCACCTTTCAAAAGGCTGAAACCATTTTTCTGGAACACGAAATATTTAACACAAAACATAGAACAGGCATTTTGCTATTTATCTCTTTTGCCGAAAGGCAGGCCCTTATTATGGCTGATAAAGGCATCGATGATAAGGTACAGCAAGAAGAGTGGGATCAGGTGGTTGACAAGCTACTAGTCGGTGTAAGTGAGAAAAGAATAACTGAAGGCATAATTAAGGCTATTGAAGATTGCTCATCCATTTTAATAAAGCATGGCTTTATAAGTGATGAAGCAGACCAAAACGAATTATCAAACCAGCTCATCTCAGATACATGAAAAGGTTATTAGCACTAATGATTTTTGTTTTATCACTTACAGCAAGTTTTGGACAGAAAGAAGTGCCTTATTTATCAGGTCGTGTTAATGATGATGCCAATGTTTTAATGGCCTCAACCGTGCAAAAGCTGGAAAATCTACTTGAAGCACATGAAGATTCTACTTCAAACCAAATAGCGGTTTTAATTATAAATTCTCTTGAAGGCGAAATTCTTGAAGAGTACTCACTGAAAGTAGCTGAAACCTGGCAATTGGGCCAAAAAGAAAATGATAATGGCGTATTACTACTTGTAGCTCTAAATGATCGAAAAATGAGAATTGAGGTTGGTTATGGCCTGGAAGGGGACCTCACCGATGCATTAAGCAATAGAATAATTCGAAATGAAATTGCCCCCAGCTTTAGGCAACAGGATTATGACCGAGGTATCGAATCAGGGGTGCTGGCGATAATAGCTGCCATTGAAGGAAGCTATGTGTCAGATCAGGGTGAGCAAACTGCTATAAGCGATGACCTCTCTGGTATACCCTGGTATGTCAGGCTCATCGTGGGTGTAGTGTTCACGCTGGTAATAGGTACGTTTAGCTACTTTGCCTTTCTAACCAAAGGTGGCGCTGGTTGGTTTTTGTTTTTGTTTTTACTTCCCTTTTATGCCACGTTTCCTATAATAATTTTCGGCTTTATTCCAGCAATCTTTCTCTTTGGGCTGTACTTTTTTGGCTTCCTCTACTTTAAATTATTTTACATAAGAACCGACAAGGGTCGAAAGTGGTATAAAGCCAAAGCCTCATCATTTAAAAGCTCGACCCGGTCTTCAGGGTCAAGCTGGTCTTCGGGAAGTAGCAGCAGTAGCTTCTCAGGAGGAGGTGGTAGTTTCGGTGGTGGAGGATCAAGTGGCTCCTGGTAGCCTTATTTATCCTCGTCCTCCTTCATCTTGCTTATTTCTCCGAGACCACTTACATCAGTTTTTACGTTACTCGGGTTTCCTGCATAGGTAATACCTCCAACTCCGCTCACCTGAGCATCCAAAGTTTCAGTGACATATAACCTGGCACTTCCTACACCGCTTAATTCTATTTCACAGCTTTCACTTACCAATCTTGAAGCATCAACATCACCGGCTCCACTCATAGATATGTTTTGCTCCAGCACCTGGCCGCTTAAATCTACAGAGCCAGCTCCTGACACCACAATCTTTAGGGCTTTAAGCATTACTTTGAGGTCAATAGTGCCAGCTCCTGACATAATTATATTGAGGTAATCACCTTCTACTACATCATCGCTCATAATTGCAGCGGCACCTCCTACCTCAATAGAGGTGAGACGGCTATAGGTGATGTCAAGCCTTAGGCCTTCATCGCTCCGCAGAGATCTTGTAGATTCTATTTGCAATTGATCGCCTCTATTTTCTGTTTCTACATACTCAAAGAGATTCTCATCCATAGTAATGGTCAATGCGGGTTTAGACCCTTTGATTAAGTTTATCTCGAAATTTCCACTTATATCGAGCTCTTCAAAATCTTCCACCTCAATATCTTTAGAAATGATATTACCGTTTCCTTTCTCCTGCACCATGTTGTCACATCCTGCAAGTGATAAAAGTAAAACTATAGCGATAAGTATCTGTGTTTTTTTCATGCCTCAAAATTTATGGCTTGCCTTGGCAAACACTCGGTTAGTTGGTTTATTGTGAGAAATATAAAAATAAAAAATAACATCTGGCCAAAGCAGCCCCAACATATTGTTAATCTCTATTTCTTAGGCTATTTTTGGGCCTCATTTTCACAGCCCTATAAATTATGAATAGAGATAATATCTTTGATCTTATAGATCAGGAAAAGCAAAGACAACAATCTGGTTTGGAGCTTATCGCTTCTGAGAACTTCACATCTCCTAACGTAATGGAAGCTATGGGTAGTGTACTTACTAATAAGTATGCTGAAGGACTGCCAGGGAAGCGTTATTATGGTGGCTGTGAAATCGTTGACAAGATCGAACAAATGGCTATCGACCGTGTCAAACAACTATTTGGCGCTAGCTGGGCTAACGTGCAGCCTCACTCAGGTGCACAAGCCAATGCAGCGGTAATGCTTGCGGTGCTTAAACCTGGCGATAAAATACTAGGTTTTGACCTTTCTCACGGTGGTCATCTTACCCACGGGTCTCCTGTAAATTTTTCAGGTAAACTTTATGAGCCGGTTTTTTATGGTGTTGATGAATCAACTGGTTTAATAGACTGGGAAAATGTAGCTGAGATAGCCAAAAAAGAAAAGCCCAAGTTAATTATCTGCGGAGCTTCTGCTTACAGTAGAGATTGGAATTACGAAAGGCTGAGAGAAGTTGCCGATGAAGTTGGCGCTCTTTTGTTAGCAGATATTTCACACCCATCTGGTCTTATTGCCAGAGGATTATTAAACGACCCACTTGAGTTTTGTCATATAGTAACTACTACTACGCATAAAACCTTACGTGGCCCACGTGGCGGACTGATTATGGTAGGAGAAAATTTCGATAACCCCTGGGATCTCAAAACACCAAAAGGGGAAATCAAGAAAATATCAGCCATTTTAGACTCAGCAGTTTTCCCTGGAACGCAAGGTGGACCGTTGGAGCATATCATAGCAGCAAAGGCTGTAGCTTTTGAGGAAGCGCTATCTGATCACTACCTTGATTATGTGGTACAAGTGGTCAAAAACGCAAAAACCATGTCTCAGGCTTTTGTTGACAAGGGCTACAAGGTCATTTCAAACGGCACGGACAATCATATGATGCTGATCGATTTGAGATCTAAAGACCTTACCGGTAAAATCGCTGAAAACACTTTGGGCAAGGCTGACATTACCATAAATAAAAACATGGTGCCTTTCGATAACCAATCTCCTTTTGTAACAAGCGGTATGCGTATCGGTACTGCAGCGGTTACAACCAGAGGCATGAAAGAAAGCGACATGACGCGCATTGTAGAATACATCGACCGTGTACTTATGAATAAGGATGACGAAGATGTAATTTCAGAAATAAAAACCCAGATCAACAGCTGGGTAAACGCATTTCCATTATATAAATAAACAGTGACACAGGCTAGATTAGATCAGGTAGGGGACGATGATGAGAAGGAGATGTCTTTTATAGACCATCTGGAAGAGCTAAGGTGGCACCTGATCCGTTCGTTAATTGCCGTTATGGCGCTCTCAATAGCAGCATTTGTTTCTGTTGATTTTGTTTTTAATACCGTCATCTTTGGTCCTGCAAAGCCAGATTTCTGGACTTTCCGCATGCTATGCAACGTAGGGGAGCTTATAAACTCTACTGCAATTTGTATAGATGACATACCGTTAAAAATCCAGAGTAGAAAGATGACCGGCCAGTTTACCATGCATATTACATCTTCTTTTGTAATAGGTATAATAGTGGCCTTTCCCTATATCTTCTGGGAGTTCTGGCGATTTATTAGTCCTGGACTTCATTTAAATGAAAAAAAGGTATCGAGAGGCGCTGTATTTTTCGTAACCCTACTTTTTTCCATAGGTGTAATGTTTGGCTACTACATCATGAGTCCACTTGCCGTAAATTTTCTTTCTAATTATCAGGTGAGTGACATTGTCATGAATGAGTTTGATATTACCTCTTACGTATCAACACTCATTACACTCGTTTTAGGTAGCGGATTTTTATTTCAATTGCCCATCGTGGTTTACTTCCTTTCTAAAATAGGAATCGTAACACCAGAGCTTATGCGTAGCTATAGAAAGCACGCTATTGTAGTTATTTTAGTGCTTGGAGCTATGCTTACTCCACCAGATCCTCTTAGTCAAATTCTCATTGCATTTCCATTGTTTGGACTTTATGAAATGAGTATCTTGATTTCACGAAGAGTGAATAAAAAACGCTTAAAAGATTTAGCAAAATCTCAAATAGAAAAAAGACCATGAAAATAGCCATCGGAGCAGACCATGCAGGAGTTCAGTACAAAGCCAAATTAATTGAGGCCTTACAAAGCCTTGGTCATGAGGTAGAAAACTTCGGTACAGACCACGAAGACTCTGTAGACTACCCCGATTTTGCTCACCCTGTTGCCTCTTCGGTGGAAGAAAGTAATGCACAATTGGGCATATTGATTTGCGGTAGCGCTAATGGTGTTGCAATGGCAGCCAATAAACATCAGGGCATAAGAGCCGCAATATGCTGGAATGAAGAATTAGCAGAACTCGCCAGACAGCACAATAACGCTAACATTGTATGCCTCCCAGCACGATTTATTGCTTACGATCTGGCAGAAAATATTGCTAAGAAATTTCTAACCACTGATTTTGAAGGTGGCCGACATGCAAGACGTGTTGAGAAAATAGGTTGTTAATTAAGGTAATACCTGGCTCCCTGCTTTGAATATTTGCTAGCCAAGGTTGGCATTTTGTTAAATACAGCCGGCATCACGCCATTTGGGTCTACTATAACTTCGGGCATATCATTCTCAAACCCGCGTAGAATAATCACCTGATTATCGTAATAATCCAGCTCCTCAAAAAGGTCGCTCACCATGTTCCAATCAAGAAAAGGTGTGGCAGGTTGGCAGTTAATATAAGCGTTTAGGTTCTCATCTAATACCAAAACCTTTTTGCCTTCAAGGGCTGCGTCTCCTTCGCTTACTACATACTCTTCCATTGATAACACATCTTTTGTAAAGAAGAAATTGAAACGTGTTCCATGATTGAACAATATCATGGCTGCAAAAATCACGATAAAAACGATCTCTGAAACCAATCTATTTTTCATGAGCAACAAATAGTGACTGGTAAAGAAAGCCACCGGAGGAGCAAATACTAGAAAGATATTTGGGGAATACTGATTAGCAATAAGTACAAACAAAAAACTAAATACAAACCAGACAAACATCGCCTGAGTAAGCCTTGTCTGGTAGTTAGTAAAACGAGCTCTTTGATTTATTCTCACAAAAGAAGCTATCAGCACCAGTATGGGCACTGCAAACAAAATTACCGTCTGCAGCAATGTAAAGTAGCTCTGACTTTCCAGTGTAAGAATAGGATTAATAAAGCTGTAAATAAACTCGAAAATTCTGTCAGTCAGCAGAAAGTATGTGGTGGCTAATAACAGAGGTAAACCAAAACCAAAAAACAATAAGAGATACCTACGCAGTACTGTACCGGTAAAGAATACAAACAAAATAAGTGCAGCAAATCCGAAAATAATATTTGGCAGATAAAACAGGGAAGCTAGCCCGATATAGATCCCTATGTTGAGTATTTTTTCATCTCTCTTGGCCCTGAACTCTATGTGGCTAAATATATTATTGAGTGCAAGGAGCAAAAAGGTCTGACTCATCAACTGAGGTGTGAGTGTGATGAAATCAAAAAAGAATGACATAAGGATGGCATAAATCAATCCTGGGATATACGTATTCTCTTTGTAGGCTTTGTTAGAGAGCAATAACCTATTGAATAAAAAACACTGAAAGAACAGTAAGAATAAACCAACCCAGTAATAAGCCGTTTGTGATCGCCCAAACAGGAAATCGAGGACCATGTAAACACCCGCTGAAAGAGGTGCTATATTTTCCCACACCCCATCATATAAAGTTGCTTCACTGTTGAGCTTTTCACCAACCAACATATAGTCCAACTCGGGCAACGTGAGGTGTCCATCGCTAAGCATATAAGGTAGCCTAAATGCTAGCAGCAAAAAAAAGATGATAATAAGCCTGTACGGGTCGTTGAGTCTAAAAAAGCTAAGCAAATCTTTACATTTCTGTGCGGCCTACGAAA